>NZ_WKDB01000022.1:0-93534 GCF_021606215.1 Pseudomonas sp. PA-5-4B
TTTGGGCACAGAGGAAACGAACAACCTACAGCTTTACCCCGGGCGCCAACCCCGAAAGCCCACTCCACACGAACTCAAAGAGTTGGAAGGGGGGCAAGGCTTGCTTATGAAAGTTGAGGGCGGGGATGGGGCGGTTGAGTACTTTAGTTATTTTCCAGCCCTGGGAAAAATTGTTAAGGAAAAGGGAGTGCCGGCAGAGCAGCCAAATTTTGACGATCGCAGGTATTTTTCTCCGGGTTACGAGGCACGAGTCCCTGGCACGTACAATGTGTTTACAGAATTTGCCACCAATAATGAGCGTGATTCGCCTGATGTAATCGGTGAAGCAAGAACGCCGTATTTTTCTCAACGGAACGGTTCGCTGGGTGCCGCGGTGGGTGATTTTTTTACCAAGGATTATGATTATTTAAAAACAAAGCTTTTCGGTGAAACGAGGATTGAAAAGAACACCAGGGCTAATCAAGCGGTCAACAATTTTCTCCTTTCGCTTATTCCCTTCTATGATGGTATTAAAGATGCGATCGACGGCAATGTTGCCGGAGCAGCTTTTAATATCGGGTTCGATTTTTTAGGGTTTTTTCTCCCTGGGGCAAGTGCCGCGAATAGGGCCTTGAAGCTTGGTAAGTCAGCAGGCAAGGTGCTCAAGCGGTCTTTTTTTGCAGGGGTCGGTGCTTCTGTGGGGGTTACCGATATCGTTGATCTGCCGAAAAACTTTAAACGGGGGATAGTCGCCTTAGGTAAGGATTTAAAGACGGTACGCAAACATTCAGATGAGGTGCTTGCTCGACTGAAAGGGAATTACAGATTTTATGAGGTGACAGGAAATTACAAGGAGGGTGATATTGTCAAGGGCTTCTATCAGGTGGAGTCGGACGGTGTAAGCAGGCCAGTAGTTGCGCTATTTAAAAAGGGCGCTTGGTATGCATACAGTACTGTTACCAATACACCCTTTGGCCCTCAGTTAGCACAGTTTGGAGTGCTGAATGCACTGACGCCTTCGGATAAACCATAATGGTTTTAACGGGCGCGGCTTAGCGAAAAAAGTCGCCGCGCCCGTCTGAGTTTTTAATAAGTTCGCGTTTGGTTGAGTCGTCGGGCTGCGATTTTTAGTATCCGTGCGGCTGACGCACTGTGCCTGTGTGCCTGGATCGTTTTTGCCGACGTTGTTGTAGGTCAGTGGCGGGTGCGTATTTTTTTATAGCCTGGAACTGTATGAGGTATTTGTGTCACCTAATGGCTGAAGGAAATGGATGGCTTTCTAATTAAAACTAATTATTAGGCAGAACGTTATGATATTTGCAAATGCAGTTGAACGGCCATTGGTATGCTCAAGAATTTCGAATTTTTTCAGTGGCGGATGGACCAGAAGCGAGCCGCCTAGCCCTGTAAGAACACCTGATGCTCCCAAGATAGAGGGCGCGGCAGCGGCCAAACCCGCAGACGGTAGCAATAACGGTTTTGATCAGGGGTTCATTGATAAACAAGTGACATCCCTCGAAGGTCCGGGGCACGCCAGTGGCCAACGACAGCCGGGGGAGGCCACTGATACAAATGCCACTGCTTCGCAAGTGGCTGACTATAGAGAAGCGAACAGGAAAAAGTGGCAAACGCAAAAAGATGCTGAAGCCCGTGACAAGTTGTTCGCTCAGCCCACACCGGGTCGAGTCGATGGGCAAGAGGTTCCACCGTTCTCTTCTCGAGCGCTTGAGGAAAATGCAGCGGATTTAAGCAAAGCCTCAGGGGCGGAGTCCAAGTTTGAGCTGGGTAAGGCGTATAAAAATGCACTGGTGACTTCATCGATTACTTTGCCAGTTACGATAGTTGCTTTTGTGACCATCGGAACTATCAATGAAACTATTAAACCTCACCTCAGTGCAACCCCCGTTGCTGAGGGTGCCACCGCTGCTGAGGGTGTCACCATTGCTGAGGGCGCCCCCGTTGATGAAGGAAAGCTCGTCGATCGTAAGCAGACAAGTGTATTTCAAGTGGCCAATACCTTAGCCAATCTGCGGGGCGAAGGGCATGTTGGGCCATCGGACAAATGGGCAGCGCAAACCGATGAGGAACGTTTGGATTCTCTCGATGCAATACTCGACTATTGTGAGCCCGAACTGGTTAAGGATGCACAAAAGTACGGCGTTAAGTTTCAACCTGCTACCTCGGGCGGTGATAGCGACGATATAAAGACCCGCACAGCTGTCATCGATTCCAGGCTGGCGGCCCTGACGGCACTGTTCGGTGTCTTAAAGGGGAAAGTATCGGGCAGTGCCAACTAGTAGGCCGGCGCGTGTCACGGGTCAGGCGATTGGCGGGAACGAGGTCGACGCTGCGCTGAACGCCTGCACTCTGATTGACCTGCACTCTGATTGAAGAGTGCGGGCTTTTCTTGCGGGTGAAGTAATTTTTTATGGCGTGCTTATGTGAGTGCTTCCGGTTTCTGCTGATCTTGCGCATAGCGCTATCGGCGCTGATTGATTGGCATAGAGAAGTGCTGGGCCGGGATGAACACGTTCATCGCGTACGAAAGTGCGCTGCAGCGCCGGCCTGAGCGGCTGTGCAAGTCTAAAAAGATAGCTCGAACAGCAAGGTAGGTGGGAACGCTTAAAGTGTCGAGTTTAACGCTGTGCTTCATCCGTGAGAGGGCTTTGTCTTACAGGGCGTGTTGGCAGGCTCTGGCTGGAACTGTACTGGGTGGGGTGCCCACTCATTCAGGGCAACTGCTTAGAGTGTTTTCATACAATAACAATCACGCTGGTGAACACTATGAACATTATTCCTTCAATGGCCACTTTCATTGCTTCACACCCTGTATCCGTCGACCAGCCTGCTGCGCAGCTCGAGTCGTATAAAGCTGATCCTGCTGATTGGCCTTTGTCGCAAACCAAGGGGGCCATCGAGAGCAAAAACCTCAAGTGGGGAGGTGGAAGGGGGCCGAGGCCTCCATCTCCACCACCTGCTCCTGTGCCGCCGCCGCTACCACCGCGCCCGCGTCCGCCAGTGCCGCCCAAGCCGAAACCAGATCCTAAACCCGCGCCGCCGAGCAAGCCCGGGCCTGCACCCAAGCCCCAGGGCGGTGGGTTCAAGGACGCGGGGAGCACTGTCATGCAGATCAATAAAATCAAGGCCAATGACGAGTTGATGATGGCCAATTTGCGCAAGCAGGCGCCTATCAGTGTGGCGGAGGCTGCCAAGCGAGTTTTTGATGCCGACAGACTGGTCAAGGCCGGTGTGATTGATACCGGGCCAAGCGCCCTGCGCGTTGCTCGTGATGCGGCTATCAGTGCCGGTATCACCGGGATGGTCAGCGCGCCGATCAACGTAGCAGCCTATGCAGGCTCCGTGGCCGCCGGAGAGCGGATCAAGTCTTCTTACGCCCCTGGTGTATTGCCGCCACCGTTTTTGCCCGGCGCCAGCAGCCCGCCCAAAAAAGGTGACGCTGCCGAGCACGTTGATTCGACGCCCGATTCGACAGCCGATTCGGCAGGCACGATTGACCAGCGCCTGGATGATTTCGAGATAAAGCTGTTGGGCATGGGCTCCACCGTCATGATTCTGTTGGGCGAGAACAACCGTGTATTTACCAAGAGTGAACGTTGGCCAACCGATAACGACGCACGCTTAAGCAACCTGGAAAAGATACTCAGGTTCTCTGAGCAACAATTGAAGAAGATCACTCGGCAGAACGGAATTATTTTTAAACCATATAAACCCGGCGAACCCATACCTGCCGATGTAGAAGGGCGTCTTGACCTGATCGACAAGAAGTTCAAGCGCATGGACGAGGCCTATGAAAACCTGCGTTTGCTCGCTGCTTTGAAAGCCAGTCAGCGCAACACTCAAGCACCCGCCATCGCTTGAGGATGGCACTATCGAGCGAAATGCCAGACGCATTTCGCTCGCCCGCTGACCGTTTAAAAGGTGCGATTTCCTACTCCCTGCGCTAACCTGCCTCGATGTTTACGAGGTCAACTATGCACATTCATATTCTGGGTATCTGCGGCACATTCATGGGTTCGATGGCGGTCCTGGCCAAAGAGTTGGGCCATCACGTTACTGGCTCCGACGCCAACGTTTATCCGCCCATGAGCACGCAGCTTCAGGCCCAGGGTATTGAGCTGACCCAAGGTTACGACCCCTCACAGTTCGACCCGGTCCCGGATCTGGTGGTGATCGGTAACGCCATGTCACGTGGTAACCCGGCGGTCGAATATGTACTCAACAAGGGCTTGCCCTATGTCTCCGGCCCGCAATGGCTGGCCGACCATGTGCTGCAAGGCCGCTGGGTTCTTGCTGTGGCGGGCACCCATGGCAAGACCACCACCAGCAGCATGCTGGCCTGGGTGCTTGAGCATGCGGGCATGAGCCCGGGTTTCCTGATCGGCGGTGTGCCGCAGAACTTCTCGGTGTCGGCGCGTTTGGGCGATACGCCGTTTTTTGTGATTGAGGCCGATGAATACGACAGCGCCTTCTTCGACAAGCGCTCCAAGTTCGTCCATTACCGCCCGCGCACCGCGATCCTCAACAATCTTGAGTTCGACCACGCGGACATTTTCCCTGATCTGGCCGCCATTGAGCGCCAGTTCCACCATTTGGTGCGCACCATCCCCAGCGAAGGCCTGGTGATCCACCCGACCACCGAGCCGGCCCTGCAGCGCGTGATCGACATGGGCTGCTGGACGCCGGTGCAAACCACCGGCGCGGGCGGGCAGTGGCAGGTCAAGTTGCTCAGCGAAGACGGCTCGCGCTTTGAAGTGCTGTTCGAGGGTGAGGCCCAAGGCGTCGTCGAATGGGACATGACCGGTCAACATAACGTCGCCAATGCCTTGGTCACCCTGGCGGCCGCACGGCATGTGGGCGTGGTGCCTTCCATGGGCATCGCCGCCTTGAGCGCGTTCAAGAGCGTGAAACGCCGTATGGAAAAAGTCGCAGATGTGAACGGGATTACCATCTACGACGACTTTGCCCACCACCCAACAGCCATTGCGACCACGCTGGATGGCCTGCGCAAGCGCGTCGGTGATGCCAATATCATTGCCATTATTGAGCCGCGCTCCAATTCCATGAAACTCGGCGCGCACCGCGATGGTTTGCCGGAAAGCGTCAACGACGCCGACCAGGTGGTTTGGTACGCCCCGACTAACCTCGGCTGGGACCTGCCGGCGATTGCGGCGCTGTGCACGGTGCCTTCCATCGTGTGCGACTCCATTGAAGCGATCATCGAACACGTCAAACATCAAGCCAAGCCCGGCACCCATGTGGTGGTCATGAGCAACGGCGGTTTCGGTGGCCTGCACGGCAAGCTGGCCGAGGCGCTCAAATGAGTGGCCCGGAACGCATTACCCTGGCGATGACCGGCGCGTCCGGTGCGCCTTACGGCCTGCGCTTGCTGGACTGCCTGGTGCGCGAAGACCGCGAGGTGCACTTCCTGATTTCCAAGGCCGCGCAACTGGTGCTGGCCACCGAGACGGATGTGCAACTGCCGGCCAAGGTGCAGATGATGCAAGCCTTCCTCACCGAGTACACCGGCGCGGCTGCCGGGCAGATCAAGGTGTACGGTAAAGAAGACTGGATGTCGCCGGTAGCGTCCGGCTCCGGTGCGCCGGCGGCGATGGTGGTAGTGCCGTGCTCCACCGGCACCTTGTCGGCGATTGCCACGGGCGCCTGCAACAATCTGATCGAGCGGGCGGCTGACGTGACCTTGAAGGAGCGCCGCCAGTTGATCCTGGTGCCGCGCGAGGCGCCGTATTCGAGTATTCACCTGGAGCACATGCTCAAGCTGTCGAACATGGGCGTGACCATCTTGCCGGCCTCGCCAGGGTTTTATCACCAGCCGCAAACCATCGATGACCTGGTGGACTTTGTAGTGGCGCGCATTCTCAACCTGCTGAACATTCCCCAGGACATGCTGCCACGTTGGGGCGAGCACCATTTGAGCAGCGATGAATAAGGCGCTGCTGGTAATGTTGGCGCTGCAACTGACAGGCTGCGCCACGGCGCGCACGCTGGATGCCGCGCAACCCGGGGCGCCGGTGGTGTATGCCGGCACGCGGCTGGATGTGTATGCGATCAATGGCGGCTGTTGCGCCAAGGATCGATTTGGCGCTGAGGCGCCGAGCTATCCGCATATCGACCTGCCGGCCAGTGCGGTGCTCGATACCTTGCTGTTGCCGCTGTCGTTATTGACGGTGTTGGGTGTGGGGTTTAACGCAACGGGCGGGCTTTAGTGTTGCGTTGAGTGTGCGGGCCCCATCGCGGGCAAGCCCGGCTCCCACAGGGGAATGCCTTCCAAAGGTGGGAGCTGGCTTGCCTGCGATGGGGCCCGCACAGGCGCTGCTAGATCATTTGCCGAGCTTGCGCAACTCATCCGACTCCACCACCCGCACGCCATCCTGCTCTTCCAGCGCCAGGCGCCACATGGCGCGGGCCAGTTCGCAGACTTCGATACCGTGGTATTTGCCCGGAATCAACCGCGATAACGGCCCGGCGATTTTCTCGGCCAGGCGCGATTCCAAGCGTTCCCCCAGCAGCAACGAAGGCCGCACGATGGTCAGTTGCGGCCAGTCCTGAGCCTTGAGCGCTTGCTCCATTTCGCCTTTGACGCGGTTGTAGAAAATCGAGGACTTCGGGTCGGCGCCAATCGCGCTGATCACGATCAGGTGCCGAGCGCCCATCTCCCGTGCGCGCTTGGCGAAGGCCACCACCATGTCCAGGTCGACCGCACGGAAGGCTTCTTCTGAACCGGCTTTTTTAATCGTGGTGCCCAGGCAGCAGAAGGCGATATCAACCTGGCCGCTCAGTTGCGGCAGGAACACCGCCGGGTCACCCACCGGGTTTTCCAGGTGTGGGTGTTCGGCCAACGGCTTGCGGCTAGGTGCCAGTACGCGGGTCACCGTGGGTTCGTTGAGCAGGCGGTCGAGCAGGTGTTCGCCGGTCAGGCCGGAGGCGCCGGCGAGCAGGATATGCTGAGGTGTCAGGTACATGGTGTTTCCCCCTTGTTACACGTTACAGCTTAGTTGCCTTTGGCTTCCTTGCTATTCATTGAGACGCTTTCGAGCGCCTTTCGTGCCTGCTGTTTACGTAACAATTGCCAGTGGGCGATCACGCCTTTGGGCGCCCAGATCTGCGGTTCAGAGGCTTCGAAGTTGTCCGCCTGTTCACGCTCGGCCACGTGCAGCTGCGCCAGTTTGAAGGCTTGTTGCAAATCGTCGGTCTGGTTGAAGGCCTGGGCGAACAGGGCGTCGCCGAAGTAGGTGAAGTCCGCTTCCTCGGAGCAACCGAAAGACACGCGATCCGCGCGCGAGGCGGTCATGATCAGCGTGTGCTCGTCCTTCAGGGCCGGGATAAACCCACCGGAGTAGCAGGCGGAAATCACGATGATCTTGTCGCGGTCCTTGAGCGGCGCAAGCACGGCGGCCAGCTCGTCGGCGGGCAGGTCGGCCAGCTCCATGCGCGGCTGGTCGAGTACCAGTTCATGTTCGTGGGTGCCGTGGCTGGTCATGTAGATAAACACCAGGTCTTGCGGCCCGGTGCGTTCGGCCAGGGTTTGCACAGCGCGGCGCAGGCTTTCGCGGGTGGCCAGCGGGCGGTCGGCGATGTGGTCGCGGTGGTTGACCAGACGAATCTGCCCGCGCGCACCGAAGCGCGTGGCGAGCATGTTGCTGACGTAATCGGCTTCGCGCAGGAACACGCTTTGTTTGCCATCGCCGGCCAATACCAGGGTGTACAGCTCGACGGCAGGCGTGGAGGGTGGCACGGCGGCAAGGGCGGCATCGAGCAAGCGGCCCTGGGCCAGTATGCCGACCTCCAGTGGGTCGGGCAGCAACTTGCCGTCGGCATCGCGCACGCGCATGCCGTTGACCCAAGTGCCGGCCTGCACGGTGCCGTCGGTGAGTACCAGGGTGCCTTTGCCCTGGTAGCTGTCGCTGTCGAAACCGCCGACATAGAAACTGCCGTCGGTGAGGTTCAGACGGCCTTCGCCGCTGAAGCGCCATTCGCTGAACTGGCCCACGTAGTGGCTGCCGTCCACACCGATCAACTCGCCTTTGCCGCTGAGCGCGCCTTCCTTGAACTGGCCGATCCACACGTCGCCGTCGGCGTTTTCATAACGGCCCTTGCCGTTGAGCTGGTTCTGTTTGAACTGGCCGACATAGATATCGCCGTCGGCACTGTTGAAGGTGCCATTGCCTTCAAGCTGGCCATCGACAAAACGACCACTGAACTGGTTGCCACTGTCGTCGTTGCGCTGGCCTTCGCCATTGGGTTTGCCGTGCACGAACTGGCCCTGGTACTGGCTGCCGTCGGCCAATTCCAGGCGGCCAAGGCCGGAATATTGATCGTTTTTGAATTCGCCGCGATAGGTCATCTGCCCCTCTTTGAGGGTGCCTTCGCCGTTGCGTCGCCCGTTCTTGAAACCGCCGACGTAGCTGCTGCCCGCCGTGGTCAGGCTGCCTTGGCCATCGAACAGGCCTTGCTGGAACTGGCCTTTATAGACCTCGCCATTGCTGCCATGCCATTCGCCCTGGCCGTGCCACTGGCCTTTGTCGAACTGGCCGGCGTACCAACTGCCATTGGGGTAGTCCACGCGGCCCTGGCCTTGCAGCAAACCGTTGACCACATCACCCCGGTAACGGCCGCCGTCGGGCAGGCGCGCATCGGGCGGCAACAGCGATTCGCCGTCTCCGCAAGCGGTGAGCAACAGGGCAAGGGCAAGGGGAGCGAGTGGGCGCATAGCGGGATCCGGATAATTGAGCGCCGAGTATGCCGCAGCTGCGAGATTCATACATAAATTTACATACACTGTGGCAAGGTTTATTGCCTCGCCACAGGCCCGGCCTTACACGAAGCAGAGTGACAGCGACTCGGCGATGTAAGCAGGTTTTTCCTGGCCTTCGATTTCCAGGGTGGCGGTGGCCTTAAATAGCCATTGGCCAGGTTTTTTCTCGGTCACGTCGGTGAGGGTGACGTTCAGGCGGACTTTGGAATTAACCTTTACCGGCTGGATAAAACGCACGCTGTCCAGCCCATAGTTGACCGCCATCTTCAGGCCTTCGGGCATGATCAGGATGTCTTCCATGAGCTTGGGCATCAACGACAGCGACAGGAAACCGTGGGCGATGGTGCTGCCGAACGGGGTCTTGGCGGCCTTGACCGGGTCGACGTGGATGAACTGATGATCGCCAGTGGCTTCTGCGAACAGGTTGATACGCGCCTGGTCGATGGTGAGCCATTCGGAGCGTCCCAGTTCCTTGCCGACATAATCTTTGAGCTGCGCTACAGGTACATAGGGCATTGCGACTCTCCTTGGTTCATCGATTCTGTTTTTTATGAGTTACAGAGAACCAATGTAGATCATCATGGGCAACCCACCCGGTCAACCCACCATGCTTTTGGCGAATGCCGAAGCATATGGCGGGCGTGCTTATAATGCGTCCCAGCTTTAGAGGGGAGAGAGCGATGCTGTTACGGGGCCTGACCTGGCTGGTGCTGTTTCAATTGATCGGCACCGCGATCAACCATTTGCTGTTGCCGGTGCTGCCGGGGCCGATTATTGGCTTGCTGCTGATGCTGGGTTTTTTGATCTGGCGCGGTGAAGTCGGCGAGCCCCTGAGCCTGGCTGCCAGCAGCCTGTTACGTTACTTGCCGTTGCTGCTGGTGCCGCCGGCGGTGGGCGTGATGGTCTACGCCAAGGACATTGCCGCCGATTTCTGGGCCATCATCGGCGCGCTCGTTTTGTCGCTGGTGATCGCCATGGGTTTTGTCGGCGTGCTGATGCAGCGCATGGTCAAGCGCAAGGAGCGCGATCAATGATCGGCGACTGGCAGGGCGCGTGGGCTGCGGTTATTCATCATCCGTTGTTCGGCATCGGCATCACCCTCGGCGCCTATCAACTGGTGCTGGCGGCATTCGAGAAAACCCGCTGGGTCTTCCTGCAACCGGTGCTGGTGTCGATGCTGCTGGTGATCGGCGTGCTGCTCAGTTGCGGCCTGACCTACGTCGAGTACCGCAAGAGCACCGAGATCATGGGCATCCTGCTCGGCCCGGCGACGGTGGCTTTGGCGGTGCCGCTGTTCTTGAACCTGCGACGGATTCGTCAATTGTTCTGGCCGATTTTTACTACGCTGGTGATAGGCGGCGTGGTGGCCACCGGCTTGTGTGTGCTGCTGGGCTGGTGGTTCGGCGCCGAACATATGATGCTGATGACCATGGCGCCCAAGTCGGTGACCTCGCCGATTGCCATGCTGGTGGCTGAGCAGATCGGTGGTGTGGCTGCGCTGGCGGCGGTGTTTGTGCTGATCACCGGGGTGATCGGCGCGATGATCGGCCCGGCGTACCTGTCGCGCCTCGGTGTGCACAGCCCCGAGGCGCGTGGCATGGCGCTGGGCATGACCGCCCACGCCGTCGGCACCTCGGTGGCCTTGCAGGAAAGTGAAGAGTGCGGCGCCTTCGCGGCGTTGGCCATGAGTCTGATGGGCGTGGGCACGGCGGTTTTCCTGCCGTTGGCCGTGTCGGTGATCGTTTAAACCAGGTTTAAGGAAACCTTTATGAGTCTGGCGCTGTTCCCGCTCAATACCGTGCTGTTCCCTGGCTGCACCCTCGACTTGCAACTGTTCGAGGCGCGCTACCTGGACATGATCAGCCGCTGCATGAAAAAGGGCGAAAGCTTTGGTGTGGTGTGCATCCTCGACGGCAAGGAAGTCGGCATGGCCCCGGACGGCTACGCGCTGATCGGTTGTGAAGCGCTGATCCGCGATTTTAAACAGCAGGACAACGGCCTGCTGGGGATTCGCGTCGAAGGTGGCCGCCGCTTCCGCGTGCGCGACGCCGGCGTGCAGAAGGATCAGTTGCTGGTGGCCGAGGTGCAATGGCTCGAGGAACTGCCCGACCAGCCTTTGGAAGAAGAGGACGCCGACCTGCTGGCGTTGCTCCAGGCCCTGGCCGAGCACCCGATGGTGGCTTCGCTGGATATGGACGCGCATGCCGAGGGCCAGCAAGCCTTGGGCAATCAGCTGGCGTATCTGCTGCCGTTCACCGAGGCCGACAAGATCGACCTGCTGCAACTCGATGACCCACAGCAGCGCCTGGATGCGATCCAGATGCTGCTCGACGAGTTGCAGGGCGAACTGTTCACTCAGTAGGCGTAGCGCAACAGGGCGTGGGGTGTGCCGGTGAGGGCGATAAAGCTCAGCACCGCCACCAGCACCGGGAGCAGCAGCCACCAGGTTTTCTGCGGCATGGCCGGCAGCGGGCTTCGATACTGGATGACGGCCAGGCTGAAGGCGCACACCGTCATCGCCAGCAGCGTGCCGGCCAGTATGTCCGTGGGCCAATGCGCGCCCAGGTAAACCCGTGACAGCGCAATAAAGGCGGCGGGAATACAGCCCAGCAACATCCAGGTCAGGCGCAGGCGCGTGGGTTGCCCGCGCCCTGCCAGCACCGCCAGTGCGAGAAAGAACGCAAAGGCGCCGGAGGCGTGGCCGCTGGGCATGCTGAAACTGGTCAGTGGTTCTGTGAGGATTTCCGGGCGGCCACGGGCGAAAAACAGCTTGGTGCCCGTGTTGATCACCGCCGCCCCCGCCAACGTAGCACCGACGAACACGGCATGCCGCCATTGCCGCGCCACCAGCAGCAGGCCAGTGAAAATCGCGCTGGCGATAAACATCTTCCTGAATTCACCCAGTTGGGTAATCCGCACCATCACTTCGTCCAGCCACGGGCTGCGATGCTCCTGGACCAAAGCACTGAGGCCCTGGTCGAAGTGGTTGAGGTGGGGATAGCCGATAAACAGGGCAATCAACAAGGTCAGGCTGGCGCAGCCTACCCACACAGTGGCGCGACGATGACCGCGCAGGCTGCTGTTCAAGCTCAGCCCCAGCAACACCGCGATACACCCGGCCACAATCCCGGCTTCCAGCCAGAAACCTTCCGGCAGCGGCAGGCGGAAGGCGGCGCCGGTGGCCCAGCCCGGCAGCAGGTAGGCCACCGACCAACCGGCCGCGGCCACCACGCTGACGGCGGCAAACCTTGGGAACGGCATGTCGCACATGCCCGCCACCATCGGCAGCATGGGGCGCAGCGGGCCGATGAAACGCCCGACCAGCAGGCTGGCGATGCCGTACTTGTGGAAGTAGGTTTCGGCGCCGTTCATCCATTCCGGATGGTGGCGTAAACCGGGCAGGCGGCGGATGTTCTGATGGAAGTGTCGGCCCAGGTAGTAGGAAACGCCGTCGCCCAGCAAGCCGCCGAGAAAGCCCAGCAGCAAGGTTTCACTCAACGACAGCGCACCGCTGCCGGCCAGGGCCGCAATGGCAAACAGCAAGACGGTGCCTGGCACGATCAGACCGGCGATGGCCAGGCATTCAACGCACGCGACGATAAATACCGCCACCGCCAGCCATTCGGGGTTCAGTGTGAGCCAGCCAGTAATGCTATCGAGCCATTGGCCCATAAAACTTCACTCCATTTATGTCGGCAGTGGCGATCAACTGTGGGAGCTGGCTTGCCTGCGATGGCGGTGTGTCAGTCACCTCGAGAGTGAATGTTCAACCGCTATCGCAGGCAAGCCAGCTCCCACATTCGATCTGCTGGGCTGCTTCTGTCTGTTCAAATCAAAAAATAATCACGGCCTTCGACCTGGCCCCGGCGCAGCGGGTTCCGGGTGCAATACGGTGCATAACCCGCATCCACGAAGCGGTACATCAGGTGTTCATCGCGCCCGCTGGGGATGCCCAGGCGGGTGGTCTGGATGATTTGCGTCGGGGTTTGGCCCACGTCTTCAACAAACAGCAGTTCCTGATCGAAGCGCTTGGCGTCCCACATCGGCACTTTCAGGCCCAGGGCTTTGCACAGCAGCGTTTGGCCGGCGCAAAGTTTTTGCGAGGGGCGTGGGTGGCCATTGGCGTCCGGGTTGTTGAGCAGCATCTGCGCCAGGCTCGCCGGGCCGGACAGCTCATCGACCCACGGATAAGCCGATTTGATCAGCACCGCATTGCCGGGGCCGTGAGCGCTGAAGTTCAGTGAATCGCCGCCACGGGCGTAGTACATGTAGATGTGCCCACCATCCAGAAACAAAGCCTTACGCTTTTCTGTGTAACCGAGTGAGGCATGGCTGCCTTTTTCGGCCACGTAATAGGCTTCGGTTTCGATAATTCGCGCCGAAAGCCAGGTTTCACCGACGCGGTGGCGGATGACTTTGCCGAGCAATTCGCGCGCAAGTATTTGCGCGTCACGGTCGAAGAAGCTATCGGGCAGGGCGCTGGCGGGGGGCTGGGGGGCAAAACTGGACATGGCGGCAAAGGTTAATACGGCTAAATGTGACCGAATAATAACAACTCCCACCTTAATTACCGCTGAACCCCAAGTTTTTACAGTTCATTTCGACCATCCGCCCCTCACCGCTGTCAGTCGGGCGGCGTCACAGCTATAATCTGCCGCTTTCCTCTTTGCCAAGACTCCCTGACCATGACTGAGTCCGTTCTTGACTACATGACCCGCCTGGGTCGCGCTGCCCGGCAGGCCTCGCGGTTGATCGCCCGTGCGAGCACTGCGCAGAAGAACCGCGCCTTGCTGGCCGCCGCCGATGCTCTGGATGCTTCGCGCTCCGAGCTGGCCGCCGCCAACGAACTGGACCTGGCCAACGGCCGCGCCAATGGCCTGGAACCGGCCCTGCTGGACCGTCTGGCGCTGACCCCGGCACGTATCGACGACATGATCGAAGGCCTGCGTCAGGTGGCCAAGCTGCCTGACCCCATCGGTGAAATCCGCGATATGCGCTACCTGCCCTCCGGCATTCAGGTCGGCAAGATGCGCGTGCCGCTGGGCGTGATCGGCATCATATATGAGTCGCGCCCGAACGTGACCATCGACGCCGCGAGCCTGTGCCTCAAGTCGGGCAACGCCACCATCCTGCGTGGCGGTTCCGAGGCCATTCATTCCAACCGCGCCATTGCTGTGTGCATCCAGCAAGGCCTGGCCGTGGCCGAGCTGCCGGCCGAAGTGGTGCAGGTGGTGGAAACCACCGACCGCGCCGCCGTAGGCGCGTTGATCACCATGCCGGAATTCGTCGACGTGATCGTGCCGCGTGGTGGCAAGAGCCTGATCGAACGCGTCAGCCGTGATGCCAAGGTGCCGGTAATCAAGCACCTGGACGGCGTGTGCCATGTGTACATCGACATCGCGGCCGACCTCGACAAGGCGATCCGCATCGCCGACAACGCCAAGACCCACCGCTACGCGCCATGCAATACCATGGAAACCCTGCTGGTACACGCTGGCATTGCCGAGCGCGTGTTGCCGCCGCTGGCTGCCATCTACCGTGACAAGGGCGTGGAACTGCGTGGCTGCGAACGCACCCGTGCACTGCTGGGCGCGGACGTGATCGAAGCGACTGAAGACGACTGGTACACCGAGTACACGGCGCCGATCCTGTCGATCCGCATCGTTGATGGCCTGGACCAGGCCATCGAACACATCAATAAATACGGCTCCAAGCACACCGACGCTATTGTTTCCGAGCATTTCAGCGATGCCCGGCGTTTCCTCACCGAAGTGGATTCCGCCTCGGTGATGATCAACGCCTCGACGCGTTTTGCCGACGGCTTCGAGTATGGCCTGGGGGCGGAGATCGGCATTTCCACCGACAAGCTCCACGCACGCGGCCCGGTTGGCCTGGAAGGTCTGACCAGCGAGAAGTACGTGGTGTTCGGCGACGGTCATGTGCGCACTTGATGGGTAAACGCATCGGGCTGCTCGGTGGCACCTTCGACCCCGTGCACATTGGCCATTTGCGCAGTGCCCTGGAAGTCGCGGATGCCCTCGCGCTGGATGAGTTACGCGTGATGCCTAACGCGCGGCCACCCCATCGCGATATGCCGCAGGTGTCTGCGCAGCAACGCCTGGAGATGGTGCGCCTGGCTGTAGAAGGTATACCGCCGCTGGTGGTGGACGACCGCGAACTCAAACGCGATAAACCGTCCTACACTGTCGACACCCTGGAACTGATGCGCGCCGAGTTGGCCGCAGATGACCAGTTGTTTCTGCTTTTGGGCTGGGACGCATTTTGCGGCCTGCCCTCTTGGCATCGCTGGGAGGAACTCCTCCAGCATTGCCACATCCTGGTTTTGCAACGCCCGGATGCCGACAGCGAACCGCCGGATGCCTTGCGCAACCTGCTGGCCGCGCGGTCGGTAAGTGACCCCTTGGCCCTGACCGGGCCGAACGGGAATATTGCATTCGTCTGGCAGACCCCGCTTGCGGTGTCCGCCACCCAGATCCGTCAACTGCTGGCCAGCGGGAAGTCGGTACGTTTCCTGGTGCCTGACGCGGTCCTGGCCTACATCGATGCGCACGGGCTTTACCGTGCGTCGAACTGAAAAGGCGCGCTTGATCGCACGAACATTCGTGCAGCGGGCGCCCGAACATACGAGCAAAACGAGTTTTATATGACGAACAAAGACGTAAGCAAAGTTAAGCGCAAAGGCACTTTCAAAAGCGCCCCGCTGCCAGTAGAAGCGCACACCGGCCCTGAGCTGGCTGGCGAAGAGCTGGTAAAAGTCGCCGTGGCGGCCCTGGAAGACGTTAAAGCCCAGGACATCCAGGTGCTGGACGTGCGCGACAAGCAAAGCATCACCGACTTCATGATCATTGCTACCGGTACTTCCAACCGCCAGATCGGCGCGATGCTCGACAAGGTTCGCGAAGCCGTCAAAGCCCAAGGCGTCAAGCCACTGGGTGAAGAAGGCAAGGGCGACAGCGACTGGGTACTGCTGGACATGGACGACGTGATCGTTCACATGATGACCAGCAACGCCCGCCAGTTCTACGACCTGGAGCGTCTGTGGAAAGGCGCCGAGCAGAGCCGTGCGGCTGATGGCAAGCACCACAGCCCGGAAGTGGGCCATGCGCACTTCGACAAGCTCAACAAAGACCAGGAATAAGGAACGGCTGTGCGCCTGCGTCTGATCGCTGTCGGTTCACGCATGCCCAAGTGGGTGGAAGAAGGCTGGCACGAGTATGCCAAGCGTCTGCCCGCTGAGCTGTCGCTGGAGCTGGTGGAAATACCGCTCAACACCCGGGGCAAGAATGCCGATGTGGCGCGCTTTATCCGTCAGGAAGGCGAAGCCATGCTGGCCAAGGTCGGCCCCAACGAGCGCATCGTCACCCTCGAGGTGCACGGCAAGCCCTGGAGCACCGAGCAGTTGGCGGTGGAGCTGGATCGCTGGCGCCTGGACTCGCGTACCGTCAACTTCATGGTCGGCGGCCCGGAAGGGCTGGCGCCGGAAGTCTGCGCGCGGGCGGACCAGCGCTGGTCGCTGTCGGCACTCACGTTGCCGCACCCGTTGGTAAGGATTCTGATCGGTGAACAGCTGTATCGCGCCTGGACAGTTCTGTCCGGGCACCCTTACCACAAATAATCTGCGCCATTGCCGATGACCCAGCCGATCCGCATCAAGGACCACGAGAAAGACGCACGTCTGGTACGTTCGCGCGTGGTGTTTGGCGCTTTTTTGGTGGTGGGCTTGATTGCGGTGCTGATTGCGCGCCTGTATTACCTGCAGGTGATCCAGTACGACTATCACTCCACGTTGTCGGAAAACAACCGGGTGCATGTGCAGCCGATCCCGCCGACCCGCGGGCTGATTTTCGACCGCAATGGCGTGGTGGTGGCGGACAACCGGCCCAGCTTCAGCCTGAGCATGACCCGCGAGCGTTCCGGCGACTGGCAGCAGGTCCTCGACGTAATCGTCGAGGTACTGCAACTGACGCCGGAAGACCGCGTGATCTTCGAAAAACGCATGAAGCAGGGGCGTCGGCCGTTCGAGCCGGTGCCGATTCTGTTCGAGCTCAACGAAGAGCAGATCGCGCGCATTGCGGTGAACCAGTTCCGTTTGCCAGGTGTGGAAGTGGTGGCGCAGTTGGTGCGGCATTACCCGCAAGGGGCACACTTTGCGCACTCCGTCGGCTACATGGGGCGCATCAACGAGAAAGAGCTGAAAAGCCTCGATCCGGTGAATTACAGCGGCACCCACCATATTGGCAAAACCGGCATCGAGCGCTTCTACGAGCCGGAGCTGCACGGCCAGGTGGGTTACGAAGAAGTTGAGACCAACGCCCGTGGCCGCGTGCTGCGTGTGCTCAAGCGCACCGACCCGATCCCTGGCAAAGACATTGTGCTGAGCCTGGACATCAAATTGCAGGAAGCGGCGGAGATGGCCCTGGGCGGTCGTCGTGGCGCCGTCGTCGCGCTCAACCCGGCCACCGGCGAAGTGCTGGCGATGGTCAGCCAGCCGAGTTTCGACCCGAACCTGTTTGTGACCGGTATCAGCTTCAAGGCCTATGCCGAGTTGCGTGATTCCATCGACCGGCCGTTGTTCAACCGTGTGCTGCGCGGGCTGTACCCGCCGGGTTCGACCATCAAGCCGGCGGTGGCGATTGCCGGTCTGGATTCGGGTGTGGTCACGGCATCGAGCCGCGTGTACGACCCTGGCTACTACATGCTGCCCAACTACGATCACAAATACCGTAACTGGAACCGCACCGGTGACGGCTATGTCGACTTGGACACCGCAATCATGCGCTCCAACGACACCTATTTTTATGACCTGGCCCACAAGCTGGGGATTGATCGGCTGTCTGCCTATATGGGCAAGTTCGGCCTCGGTCAGAAAGTCTCCCTGGATATGTTCGAAGAGTCCCCTGGCTTGATGCCGTCGCGGGAGTGGAAACGCGCGACCCGTCGTCAGGCATGGTTCCCGGGCGAAACCCTGATCCTCGGCATCGGTCAGGGCTACATGCAGGCCACACCGCTGCAACTGGCCCAGGCCACCGCGCTGGTGGCCAACAAAGGCGTGTGGAACCGCCCGCACTTGGCCAAGACCATCGAAGGCCAGAAGCCTGTGGATGAAAACCCGATTCCGGACATCGTGCTGCGCGACCCGTCCGACTGGGCCAAGGTCAACCACGGCATGCAGCAAGTGATGCACGGTGCGCGTGGCACGGCGCGCAAGGCCGCGGCGGGCGCGCAATACCGCATTGCCGGCAAAAGCGGTACGGCCCAAGTGGTCGCGATCAAGCAGGGTGAGAAATACGACCGCTCCAAGGTTCAGGAGCGTCACCGCGACCACGCCTTGTTTGTCGGCTTTGCGCCGGCCGACGACCCGAAAATCGTGGTGGCGGTGATGGTCGAGAACGGCGAGTCCGGCTCTGGCGTCGCGGCGCCTGTGGTGCGTCAGATCATGGACGCTTGGCTGTTGGCCGACGACGGCAGACTCAAATCCGAATATGGTGGCCCCCCTTCAAGCACCGAGGTTACGGCCCGTGAAGAGTAATTTTGACCGCATCCTCTCCAGTGAGGATGTGATGCGTCGGCGTGCGACGTTGCTGCAGCGCCTGCACATTGATGGCCCGTTGCTGATCCTGCTGTTGACCTTGGCGGCCGGCAGCCTGTTCGTGCTGTATTCGGCCAGCGGCAAGAACTGGGACCTACTGATCAAACAGGCGTCGTCGTTCGGCCTGGGTCTGTTGTCGATGGTGGTTATCGCCCAGCTGGAGCCACGTTTCATGGCGCGCTGGGTGCCGCTGGGGTATGTCGCCGGTGTTTTGCTGCTGGTGGTGGTGGACGTAATGGGCCACAACGCCATGGGCGCGACCCGCTGGATCAACATTCCGGGGGTGATTCGCTTCCAACCGTCGGAATTCATGAAGATCCTGATGCCGGCGACCATCGCCTGGTATTTGTCCAAGCGCACCTTGCCGCCGCAGCTCAAGCACGTGGGCATCAGCCTGATATTGATCGGCGTGCCGTTCATTTTGATTGTGCGCCAGCCCGACCTCGGCACCTCGCTGCTGATCCTGGCGGGCGGGGCGTTCGTGTTGTTCATGGGCGGCCTGCGCTGGCGCTGGATCCTCAGCGTGCTGGCGGCGGCGATCCCGGTGGCGGTGGCCATGTGGTTCTTCTTTATGCATGACTACCAGAAGCAGCGGATCCTGACCTTCCTGGATCCGGAAAGTGACCCGCTGGGCACTGGCTGGAACATTATCCAGTCCAAGGCGGCGATTGGTTCCGGCGGCGTATTTGGCAAAGGTTGGTTGCTGGGCACCCAGTCACACCTGGACTTTTTGCCCGAAAGCCACACCGACTTCATTATTGCGGTAATGGGCGAAGAATTCGGCCTGGTGGGCATTTGCGCGCTGTTGCTGATCTATTTGCTGCTGATTGGTCGCGGCCTGGTGATTACCGCCCAGGCGCAGACGCTGTTTGGCAAATTGCTCGCCGGCAGCCTGACCATGACTTTTTTTGTTTACGTTTTCGTCAACATCGGTATGGTCAGTGGCCTGTTGCCGGTGGTTGGGGTGCCGTTGCCGTTCATTAGCTACGGCGGAACTTCGCTGGTGACATTGATGTCAGCGTTTGGGGTTTTGATGTCGATTCACACGCATCGCAAGTGGATCGCGCAGGTTTGAATAAGGTGAAGATGTCAATGCAAGTAATGCGCGGCTGGGCGACTCGGCACGCGTCCTGGATGGGCCTGATTGGGCTGCTGGGCGCGACGCAAGAGGTGCAGGCCGGTGACTACGATGGTTCACCCCAGGTCGCCGAATTTGTCGGTGAAATGACCCGCGACTACGGTTTTGCCGGTGAACAACTGATGGGCGTGTTCCGTGAAGCCCAGCGCAAGCAGGCGATCCTCGACGCGATCTCGCGTCCCGCCGAGCGCGTTAAACAGTGGAAAGACTACCGCCCGATGTTCCTCACCGACGCCCGTGTGGCGCGGGGCGTGGACTTCTGGCGCCAGCACGAAGCGGTGCTGGCCCGCGCCGAGCAGGAATACGGCGTGCCGGCCCAGGTGATCGTCGCCATCATCGGCATCGAAACCTTCTACGGGCGCAACACCGGCAGTTACCGGGTGATCGACGCCTTGTCGACCCTGGGCTTCGATTACCCGCCACGTGCCGAGTTTTTCCGCAAGGAGCTGCGTGAGTTCCTGCTGTTGGCCCGTGAAGAGCAGGTCGACCCGTTGACCCTCAAAGGCTCCTACGCTGGTGCGATGGGCCTGCCGCAGTTCATGCCGAGCAGTTTCCGGGCGTATGCGGTGGATTTCGACGGCGACGGCCACATCAATATCTGGAGCAACCCGGACGATGCCATCGGCAGCGTGGCCAGCTACTTCAAGCGCCATGGCTGGGTGGCCGGCGAACCGGTGGTGATCCGCGCCGATGTCACCGGCGAGCGCGCCGACGAAGGTTTGACCCAAGGTATTGAGCCGGTCAAGACCGTCGGGGAGTTGCGAGCGCTGGGCTGGTCGAGTCAGAATGCGCCACGCGATGATATGCCGGTGACGGCGTTCCGCCTCGAAGGCGCAAACGGTCCGGAATACTGGATGGGCCTGAAGAATTTTTACGCAATCACGCGTTATAACCGCAGTGTGATGTACGCCATGGCCGTGCATCAGCTGTCAGACATGCTGGTCCAAGCACGGGGCAACAAGTAATGCGGGTATCGCCGTTCCAAAAACCGCTCAAGCTGGTGGCGTTCGCCGCGTTGTCCTTGCTGGTTGTCAGTTGCTCCTCCACTACCAGCCGTGCTCCGGCGCCGAAGGGCGGCGCTGTCGTTCGCGCCCAGCCGGGCCTGGACATCAACCGCGCGCACAAAGACGGCGCGCCGTGGTGGGATGTCGACGTATCAAAGATCCCGGATGCCACGCCGACCCTGCACACCGGGCCTTATAAAGCCAACCCGTATACCGTGCTGGGCAAGAATTACTTCCCGCTGCAGGAATCCAAGACCTACTCGCAAACGGGCACGGCGTCCTGGTACGGCACCAAATTCCATGGCCAGAACACCGCCAACGGCGAAGTGTATGACCTGTACGGCATGAGCGCGGCCCACAAGACCTTGCCGCTGCCCAGCTATGTACGCGTGACCAACCTGGACAACAACCGTACGGTGATCCTGCGGGTCAACGACCGTGGGCCGTTCTATTCGGACCGGATCATCGACTTGTCCTACGCCGCCGCGAAGAAACTCGGTTATGCCGAAACTGGCACCGCGCGTGTGAAAGTCGAAGGTATCGACCCGGCGCAGTATTGGGCTCAGCGTGGCAAACCGGCGCCATTGATGCTCAACGAGCCGCAAACCCCGCAACCGCAAGTGACCGCCTCGGCGGGCAAGATCGAGCAGTGGACACCGCCACCGGCGCAGCACGCACCCGATACGGTCGTGGTGCCCCATGCAGCGCCAGGCGCATCTACAGTCGGCGGCCAGTACCTGCAGGTCGGCGCTTTCGCCAACCCGGATGCGGCAGAACTGTTAAGGTCCAAGCTCAGCGGCATGGTCAGCGCGCCAGTGTTTATCAGCTCCATCGTGCGTAACCAGCAAACCCTGCACCGTGTGCGCATGGGCCCGATTGGTTCGCCAAGTGAAGTGGCGCACGTGCAGAACAGTGTGCGCCTGGCCAACCTGGGGCAACCCAGTGTCGTCACGGCTGAATAAGTAAAAGGATTGATGGTTCAGGTTCGCCTGAACCGAGGTTGTTGGCTCGTTGAACAATAAAAACCCAGGGGCAAGGGGTGAGCGGGCAACCGAACACGCGACAGTCTGGCAGCGGGCTGTCTGAATAGTTTTGCCCGCGAGGGCAAGTTTCCATAAGCAATTTCGAGAGACGGATGAACATCACCACCTTAGCCAAACGCACGTGCCTGCTTCTTTCGCTGATCATCACCCCGGCCGCCTGGGCGGTTGAAATGGTGCCAGCTTCCCCGCAATTGGCCGCCAAGGCCTGGGTCCTCATGGATGCCGCCAGCGGCAACGTGCTGGTCGAGAACAACGGTGACCAGCGCCTGCCCCCGGCCAGCCTGACCAAGCTGATGACAGCCTACATCGCGACCCTGGAAATCCGTCGCGGCCAGATCGGCGAGAATGACCCGGTTACCGTCAGCGAAAACGCATGGCGCACCGGCGGTTCGCGGATGTTCATCAAGGTCGGTTCGCAGGTTACCGTCAGCGACCTGCTGCACGGCATCATCATCCAGTCCGGTAACGACGCCAGCGTGGCCCTGTCCGAGCACATCGCCGGCAGCGAAGACGCGTTCGCCGACTTGATGAACAAGACCGCCGGCGACCTGGGCATGACCAACAGCCACTTCATGAACCCGACCGGCCTGCCGAACCCGGAGCACTACTCGTCGGCTCACGACATGGCCGTGCTGGCTCGTGCGATCATCCGTGTCGACCCGGTGCACTACGCGATCTACTCCCAGAAGGAATTCTTCTGGAACAACATCAAGCAGCCTAACCGTAACCTGCTGCTGTGGCGTGACAAGACCGTCGACGGTCTGAAAACCGGCCACACCGACGAAGCCGGCTACTGCATGGTGTCGTCCGCCGTACGTGACGGCCAGCGCCTGATCGCCGTGGTATTCGGCACCAACAGCGAGCAGGCCCGTGCGGCCGAGACGCAAAAACTGCTGACTTACGGCTTCCGCTTCTTCGAAACCCAGACCTTCTACCAGAAGGGGGCCGAGCTGGCCCAAGCCCCGGTATGGAAAGGCGCGACCCACCAAGTCAAGGCCGGCCTGGCCGATGACCTGACCCTGACCATGCCTAAAGGCCAGCTGAAAAAGCTCGCGGCCAGCATGACCATGAACCCGCAATTGGTCGCTCCAATCGCCAAGGGTGACGTGATCGGTAAAGTCGAAGTGAAGCTCGATGACAAGGTGGTGCATAGCGCCGACCTGATCGCACTGGACGCCGTTGACGAAGGTGGTATCTTCCGCCGCGTGTGGGATAGCATCCGTCTATTCTTCTACGGCTTGTTCAACTGATTGTGCGCACCTGCAAAGCCCCGCGTTGATCCAGCGCGGGGCTTTGCCCGTCGCCACGGCTTAGCGCTTACGAGGCTGTTCTGCCATGACCGATAAAGAAGTAGAAGTAAAGGCGCCAAAGATCGAATTCCCCAACGTGGACTATCCCGTCAAGGTGATCAGCGATACCGGTGTGGGCAACAAAGACAAGATTCTCGAGATCGTGCGTAAACACGCGACGATCAACGACAACCGGGTGGACGAGCGTTTGAGTTCCAACGGTAAGTACACCACGATCCAGTTGCACATCGTGGCAACCGGTCAAGACCAGCTCTACGACATCAACAGTGAACTGCGGGCCACCGGCTTCGTGCACATGGTGTTGTGATGTCACAGGTTTTGGGCTTTCGCGAGCTCGGCCAGATGGCCTATGAGCCGGTCTGGCATGCCATGCAGCGCTTCACCAACGAGCGCGGCACCTCGGCCCCGGATGAAATCTGGCTGGTAGAACACCCGCCGGTCTTTACCCAGGGCCAGGCCGGCAAGGCTGAGCATCTGCTGCTGCCGGGTGATATTCCGGTGGTGCAGGTCGACCGAGGTGGCCAAGTGACTTACCATGGCCCTGGTCAGCTGGTGGCCTATTTGCTGCTGGACGTGCGCAAGCTGGGTTTTGGCGTGCGTGACCTGGTAAGCCGCATGGAGGCTTGCCTGATCGAGCTGTTGGCCAGTTACGGCGTGACTGCCGCGGCCAAGCCCGATGCACCCGGTGTATACGTGGACGGCGCGAAAATCGCCTCCCTCGGTTTGCGCATTCGCCATGGTTGTTCCTTTCATGGCCTGGCCCTGAATGTGGACATGGACCTGGCGCCGTTTCGGCGCATCAACCCGTGCGGTTACGCCGGGCTGGCGATGACTCAACTGAGCGACCACGCCACACCGATTAAATTTGCCGAGGTAAGTGCCCGGCTGCGTGCGCAGCTCGTCAAACACCTCGACTATGCTGAGCAGACGACCCTTACGGGCGGAATCGACTGATTATGACTACTGATGCAGTGCAAACCATGATCCCGACGCTGGACATCACCGAGCGTCCGGCCCCGGCCCCGCGTGCCAAGGTCGAAGCCGGCGTCAAGCTGCGCGGCGCCGAGAAGGTTGCACGCATCCCGGTGAAAATCATCCCGACCACCGAACTGCCGAAGAAGCCTGACTGGATCCGCGTGCGCATCCCGGTTTCGCCGGAAGTCGACCGTATCAAGGCCCTGCTGCGCAAACACAAACTGCACAGCGTGTGCGAAGAAGCTTCCTGCCCGAACCTGGGCGAATGCTTCTCCGGCGGCACCGCCACCTTCATGATCATGGGTGACATCTGCACCCGTCGTTGCCCGTTCTGCGACGTTGGCCACGGCCGGCCGAAGCCATTGGACGTCAACGAGCCGGAAAGCCTGGCTATTGCCATTGCCGACCTGAAACTCAAATACGTGGTCATCACCTCCGTAGACCGCGACGACCTGCGTGACGGCGGTGCCCAGCACTTTGCCGACTGCATCCGCGAGATCCGCAAGCTGTCGCCGAACGTGATGCTCGAAACCCTGGTGCCGGACTACCGTGGCCGCATGGACGTCGCGCTGGAAATCACCGCGGCCGAGCCACCGGATGTGTTCAACCACAACCTGGAAACCGTGCCACGTTTGTACAAAGCTGCGCGCCCAGGTTCGGACTACCAGTGGTCGCTGACCCTGCTGCAAAAATTCAAGCAGATGATGCCGCACATCCCGACCAAATCCGGGCTGATGCTGGGCCTGGGCGAGACCGACGAAGAAGTCATCGAAGTCATGAAGCGCATGCGCGAACACGACATCGACATGCTGACCCTGGGCCAGTACCTGCAACCGTCGCGCAGCCACTTGCCGGTGCAGCGTTTTGTGCACCCGGACACCTTCGCCTGGTTCGCCGAGGAAGGTTACAAGATGGGCTTCAAGAACGTGGCTTCGGGCCCGCTGGTACGTTCCTCGTACCACGCCGATGAGCAAGCCAAGCTGGTCAAGGCGAGCCTGGTTTCGTAAGCGTTTCCCCTCTGTAGGAGCAGCCGAACTGCTCCTACAGAGTTTCCCTCCTTTTCTCCCTTCTGTTTGCAACCATCACTGGCTAGAGTGCCTGGGTATCCAACCACGGAGAACCATGGATGACGACTCAACTCGCGGCTGCCGTGCCTGCCCTGCGCACCGAAGGCGTAATTGGCCTGATTGCCCCCGCCGGCCCTGCCGCACTGGATGTTGAAAAAGCCGGCCAGTGGATGCGCGCCCGTGGCCATGAGCTGCGCATATTCCCCGGTGTGTATGAGCGCGATGGCTACCTGGCCGGCAGCGACGAGGTGCGCCTGCGCGATTTGCATGCGGCGTTTGCCGATCCCGAAATCGATGCCATCTTCTGCCTGCGTGGCGGCTATGGCACCCCGCGACTATTGGATCGGCTCGATTTTGACCTGATTAGAGCCAACCCCAAGCCATTTGTGGGGTACAGCGACATCACCGCGTTGCACCTGGCCATCAACCGCTACGCGGGTTTTGTGACCTTTCACGGGCCGATGCTCAATGCCGATCTGCTCGGTGACAAGCAGCAGCCCACCGAGTCGTCGTTGTTCAGCATGTTGCGTGGGCAACTGAGCGAGTGCAGCGTGCTGGCACACCCGGTTGCTTACCCACTGACCACGATTGAGCCGGGTGTCGCCTGCGGGCGTTTGCTCGGCGGCAACCTGTCGATGATTGCCGCGGTAATGGGCACGGCGTTTGAGATCGACGCCGAAGGCATCATTCTGTTTATCGAAGACGTCAACGAGCCACTCTACCGAATTGACCGGCTGCTGACGCACTTGCGCCTGGCGGGCAAACTGGCTCAGGTGGCCGGCGTGTTGGTCGGGGATGTATCGGGGGTGGATAAGGCGGCGTTGGAGCGGCTGCTCAAGCAGACCTTCGAGCCGCTGTGCATTCCGGTGTTGTCCGGCTGGCGCAGCGGGCACTGCGATCCGAACCTGACGCTGCCGATGGGCGCGCTGGTGCGTCTGGATGCGGGGGAGCAGCAGTTGGTGTTGGAGCAGGATGTAGTGTTCAAGCCCTGAGCGTCGATCGTTCCCACGCTCTGCGTGGGAATGCATCCCGTGACGCTCCGCGTCACCCCCTCAAGAGCAGACGCAGAGCGTCCAAGGCGGCATTCCCACGCGGAGCGTGGGAACGATCGTGGTCTCAGCGGCTCTGCAACGACTCCAGCAGCTTCACCGTCGGAAACCCATCCGCAGGCCAACCCAACGACTGCTGCGCCGCCCGGATCGCCTTGCGCGTGTTGGCGCCGATAATCCCGTCCGGGTTGCCCGCGTCATAGCCCTTGGCACTCAGCACCGTCTGCAGGTCGATACGCTGGGAGCGACTCAGCGGCAGCTCATCCTTGGGCCAATCGCCACGAATCACTCCGCCGCCAGCAAACCGCTCCGACAACAGGCCTACGGCCAGCGCGTAGGACGACGAGTTGTTGTACTTGAGGATCGCGCGGAAGTTATCCAGCACCAGGAACGCTGGGCCACGGTAGCCGGCCGGCAGCAGCAGGGCAGCTGACAGGTGCTCGACGTTCGGTGGCATGCTCGCGCCAGGTGGCAGCTGGATACCGAGTCTCATCCACTCGCCAACGGTCTTGCGTATGCCGCCGTCGGCCAGGGCGTAATCGAAGTTCGTCGGCAGTTGTTTCACCTCAAAGCCCCACGGCTGGCCGCGTTGCCAGCCGGAGCTTTGCAGGTAGTGCGCAGTGGAGGCCAGGGCGTCGCCCGGGCTGTTCCAGATATCGCGGCGACCGTCGCCATCGAAATCCACGGCATGGGTGTTGTAGGTGGTCGGGATGAACTGGGTCTGGCCCATGGCCCCGGCCCACGAACCTTTCATCTGGTCGGCAGAGATATCGCCATGCTGGATGATCTGCAACGCCGCCAGCAGTTGCGCCTGGGCGAATGCCGGGCGGCGGCCTTCATAGGCCAGGGTCGCGAGCGAACGGATCACCGAGTTATTGCCCTGGAACTGGCCAAAGTTGCTTTCCATGCCCCACACCGAAACCAGCGCCTGGCGATCAACGCCATAACGCTCTTCGATGCGCTGCAGGATATCGGCGTATTTGATCAGCAACGCTTGGCCATTACGCACGCGTACTGGCGACAGGGCACCGTCGAGGTATTCCCACACCGGGCGGGAAAATTCCGGTTGGCTGCGATCGGCGCGAATCACCGCCATGTCGGGCGTCACGCCAGCAAAGGCGTTATCGAAGACGGCGGGTGTGATCCCCGCGCTCAGGGCTTGCGCACGAAAGCCAGCCTGCCATTCGGCAAAGGTCTGGGTCGGCTGGATATCAAGATTGTCCACGGCCAAAGGGGGGACCACGGCAGGCGCGACGGCAGGCACGGTCTGGAGCTTTGGCAGGGGTTGCGCGTCCGCGGCGGTGGGTTTCTCGGCGCAGGCGACAAGCAGAATGAGGCTGGAGGCAGCAATCAATTGGCGAAGGTGCCAACGACGGGAAAGGCTAGAGGGCATGCACAGGTCCAGGGATTACAAATCAAGTACAGACCTTATCATGCCGGAGGGGCGCTTGCCTTCAGGCAGCCAGAAAGTAAGAAGCCTCCCAGCTATTAGACTGGAAGGCTTCGCGGCGGTAGCTGCCTTTGCCCTTGCCGGCGCGTTCCTGACGGCTGCGGAACAGTGGCTGGGCGATGATGGATTTGGCTTTGTTGGGGCCATGCTTGGATGGCTTTTTGCTCATGGTCGGTACTCTCTCGAGGTGGGGGCTTGAGGTGGGGTGAAGCGGTGCAAATCATCTGCCGAAGTGGCGCGGCTGTAAAGCCCTGCGATGTGTAGGTGGTTTCACCTATTCAAGTGGGCACGGTCAATGTGGGAGCTGGCTTGCCTGCGATAGCGGTCCATCAGCAAAAATGTAGTGGCTGACACACCGCTATCGCAGGCAAGCCAGCTCCCACAAGGGACAGTGGGGTTATTCGGCGGGGAGTGTCAGGCGTTGGCCAGACATCAACAGTGACAAACGGCTCAGGCTCATCCACGGCGAACCTGCCGCCTGGCCTTTGATCTGCGCGTCGATGCGTTGCGCTTCCAACAACAGCTGCGCCCAGCGTTGCGCCGAGTGGCGTTGCAGGGCTTTGCTCATCAGTGGTTTGCGCTTGTCCCACACCGGCGGCCTGGCCTGGCTGAAGCATTTGTCCAGCGGCGTGCCTTGGCTGTATTGCAGGGCAATATTGGCCAGCACTCGCAACTCTCGAGCCAGCGCCCACAGAATCACCGGCGGTTCCACACCTTCACCGCGCAAGCCTTCGAGCATGCGCAGGGCGTGGGCGGGTTCGCCATTGAGAATCGCGTCCACCAACCCGAACACATCAAAGCGCGCGCTATCAGCGACTGCGCCCTGGACGGTTTCGACGGTGATCTGCCCGTCTTCGGCCATCAGCTTGAGCTTTTCGATTTCCTGGGCGGCGGCAAGCAGGTTGCCCTCGACCCTGGCGGCGATGAGCTCGACGGCATCTTGCGTTGCCGACAGCCCTGATTGCGACAGGCGCTGACGTATCCATTGCGGCAACTGGTTGCTGTCCACTGGCCAGATCTGGATGAACTGGGTTTGCGGGCCTTCTACCAGCGCCTTGCCCCACTTGGTTTTCTGCGCACTGCCATCAAGCTTGGGCAAGCTGATCAGCAGCACCGTGTCCTCAGCGGGGCGTGAGCAGTATTCCATCAACGCCGCCGCGCCCTTGTCACCCGGCTTGCCTGAAGGCAGGCGCAGTTCCAGTAGGCGTTTCTCGGCGAACAACGACATGCTCGCACCGGCTTGCAGCAGCGTGCCCCAGTCGAAACTGGCGTCGGCGCTGAACACCTGGCGTTCATCGAAGCCTTGCTGGCGTGCGGCGGTGCGAATCGCGTCGGCCGCTTCCTGGCACAGTAGCGGGTCATCACCGCTGACAATGTAGACAGGCGCGAGGCCACCTTGCAGGTGTTTGGCGAGTTGGGCGGGGGCAAGTTTCATAGGCGGGGCGAACGGGGCGCCAGGGGCGCCCCGTCTGGCTTACTCGACAGGGACTTCGGCAGGCGATTGTTTCGGTGTGTTGTCTTCGTATTCTTGCGCAGCTTTCAGGGCATCGGCGTCAGCCTTGGCCTTGTTGTCGGCGGTCAGTTGCAAGGCGGCCAGTTTCTCTGGCGTCAGCTGTTGCAGACGAATCATCAGACGCTGGATCACCTCACGACGCATTTCCTTGCGAACCTGGATGATCTCGGAGTCCGAGCCCACCAGGTTGTTACCGTCGTGGCTCACGACTTTCTGCACTTCAACCTTGTCACCCATCAATGGCAGGTGGTCGCGGCCTTGCAGTTCATAGACGACCAGGGTGTTCAGCTCAATGTCCGACGCACGGCCGGCACTGGCGTAGCTGAGGTTACGCTGGGTTTCTTTCTCGTCCACCAGATTCAGTTTGTAAGTCGCGCCGGAACCGACGCGTACACCGCTGCTTTCCAGGGCCTGGCGCAGCTGGGTCACGGTCTCGCCGTAGGCGTTGCGTGCGCTGACGTCCAGTTCCTTGATGCTCAGTTCATTGGTGGCGGTGCCACGCAGCTGGAAGCCGCAAGCGCTCAGCAGCACAGCGAGGCCCATCACCAGCAAATTGCGTTTGATCATTTTGTTGCTCCCCTTGAAACCATGTGGGCCTTATCGAGGCCTTAAAGGTTTAGTTCGGCGCAGGGCTCAAGCCCTGCGCCCGATCCGATTAGCTGGCGACGATGTTGACCAGTTTGCCCGGCACTACGATCACTTTGCGGATCGTCAGGCCTTCGGTAAAGCGCAGCACGTTTTCGTTGATGCGCGCTGCGGCTTCCACGTCTTCACGGCTGGCGCTGGCAGGCATGTCGATCTGGCCACGCAGTTTACCGTTAACCTGGATAACCAGTTGCAATGTGTCCTGTACCAGCGCGCTGTCATCCTGCACCGGCCAGCGCGCATCGATGACCGCGTCGCTGTGGCCCAGGCGGCTCCACAGTTCATGGCTGATGTGCGGCGTGATTGGCGCCAGCAGCAGCACCACAGCTTCCAGGCCTTCCTGTACCAGCGCGCGGTCCTGTTCGGTGGCTTGCGGGGCTTTTTCCAGCACGTTCATCAGTGTCATCACCTGAGCGATGGCGGTGTTGAACTTGTGGTTCTGGCCCACGTCCTGGCTGGCCTGGCGGATGGCCAGGTGGGTGCTGCGGCGAATGGCTTTTTGCTCATCGCTCAACGACGCCACGTCCAGTTTGCCCGGTAAACCCTGGCTGACATGGGCGTGCGCCAGGCGCCAGACGCGCTTGAGGAAGCGGTGCGAGCCTTCAACGCCGGAGTCGGACCATTCGGCGCTCATGTCGGGCGGCGAGGCGAACATCATGAACAGGCGGCAGGTATCGGCGCCGAACTGATCGATCATCGACTGTGGGTCGACGCCGTTGTTCTTGGACTTGGCCATCTTCTCGGTGCCACCGATTTCCACCGGCAGGCCGTCGGATTTCAGCGTGGCGCTGATGACCTTGGCTTTGCTGTCACGCTCAAGCTCGACGTCCGCCGGGTTGAACCAGGTGTAGGCGCCATTGGCTTCGCGGCGATAGTAAGTCTCGGCGATCACCATGCCTTGGGTCAGCAGGTTCTTGAACGGCTCATCGGAGCTCACCAGGCCTTCGTCGCGCATCAGCTTGTGGAAGAAGCGCGCGTAGAGCAGGTGAAGAATCGCGTGTTCGATGCCGCCGATGTATTGATCCACCGGCAACCAGTGGTCGGCTGCGGATTTTTCTACCAGGCCGCCTTCATAGTGTGGCGAGGCGTAGCGGGCGTAGTACCACGAGGACTCGACGAAGGTGTCCATGGTGTCGGTTTCACGCTTGGCAGGTGCGCCGCATTTAGGGCACGTGCACTCGTAGAACTCAGGCATGCGCGCCAATGGCGAACCGGCGCCATCCGGCACCACGTCTTCGGGCAGTACCACCGGCAACTGGTCTTCCGGCACCGGCACGTCACCGCAGGTTTCGCAGTGGATGATCGGGATCGGGCAGCCCCAGTAGCGCTGGCGGCTGATACCCCAGTCGCGCAGGCGGAACTGGGTGCGCGAGGCACCGAGGTTCTTTTTGATCAAGGCAACTTCGATGGCGTCGAAGGCACCCTGGAAGTCCAGGCCATCGAACTCACCGGAGTTGATCAGCGTACCGTGTTCGCCGTAGGCGTCTTGCCACGGGGCCGGGTTGGTATCACCCGAGCTGGTACGCACGACCGACTTGATCGGCAGGCTGTACTTGGTGGCGAACTCGAAATCGCGCTCGTCGTGGGCCGGCACAGCCATGACTGCGCCATCGCCGTAGTGCATCAGCACGTAGTTGGCGACCCACACCGGCAGTTTTTCGCCCGTCAGTGGGTGCTCGACGAACAGGCCGGTTGGCAGGCCTTTTTTCTCTTGGGTGGCAACGTCGGCTTCGGCCACGCTGCCGCCTTTGCATTCAGCGATGAACGCCGAAAGCTCTGGGTTGTTCTGTGCAGCCTGGGTGGCCAGCGGGTGCTCGGCGGCCACGGCGACGTAAGTCGCGCCCATCAGGGTATCGGGGCGGGTGGTGAAGACTTTGAGTGCGCCCGTTTCGCCGATCGAGTCGACGTTGTACGGGAACTGCACTTCCATGCCCTTGGATTTGCCGATCCAGTTGCGCTGCATGGTCTTGACCTGCTCAGGCCAGCCCGGCATGTCGTCCAGGCTCGACAAGAGTTCATCGGCGTAGGCCGTGATCTTGAAGTAGTACATCGGGATCTGGCGCTTTTCGATCACCGCGCCGGAACGCCAGCCGCGACCGTCGATGACCTGCTCGTTGGCCAGTACGGTCTGGTCGATCGGGTCCCAGTTCACGGTGCCGTTTTTACGGTAGATCACGCCTTTTTCGAACAGGCGCGTGAACAGCCACTGTTCCCAGCGGTAGTAATCGGGCTTGCAGGTGGTCACTTCGCGGGACCAGTCCACCGCCAGGCCCAGGCTGCGCAGCTGGGTTTTCATGTAGGCGATGTTTTCGTAGGTCCACTTGGCGGGCGCCACGTTGTTTTTCATCGCGGCGTTTTCCGCCGGCATGCCGAAGGCGTCCCAACCCATAGGTTGCAGGACGTTTTTGCCGAGCATGCGCTGGTAGCGGGAAATTACGTCGCCGATGGTGTAGTTACGCACGTGCCCCATGTGTAGCTTGCCGCTGGGGTAAGGGAACATCGATAGGCAGTAGTAAGTCTCCTTGCCTGGCTGTTCACTGACTTCAAAGGACTTTTGCTCGTCCCAGAAGGTTTGGGCGGCATTTTCTATTTCACGGGGCTGATATTGTTCGTGCATGGCTACTTTTGAACTGAATAGGGGTGGCCTAATCCTCTTCGGTACAACATTCAGGTTGATCGACACCAAAAAGCGGCGCGTCCGTGCCCAAACCCTGCGGGAAGTGGAGTTACAGGAAGCGCCGTAGCATACATGACCCCACTCTATCGAGGGAAACCCTGATTGCGCGGCGAGGGCCGTCTGTCGCGGCGCGAGGCAGGCGCAGCCATGGGGACTACGCTGTTTATTGGGGAGTGAGTCTTATCTTCAATGAGGTGAGGGGATGGTTGAATCGCAGCGAACTTTAATGAAACCGCAATTGTATGAAGGACTGATCGACCGTTTGGGTCGGGCATTGGATGCCGCAAGAACCGCAGGCCGATTGCGTGATGAGCGGCCTCTGGAGCTGGAGTTGCGAGGCTTGAGCCAGGCTGAACTTGAATTGATCAAGTGCTACCTGGAATTGAATCACCACCGTGCCTCTCAGGAACGGGCTGCCCCGCCCGCCCAAGAGCCTTTGCGTTCGGCCAAGGTGATCTGGCTGAAAGATGTGTCTGCTGGTCGCGGTCCCGATAAGCGTCGGGTCGCACGGTAAACGTGGAGCACCGCGTTATCCTTTGAGTCGTTCTCGAAACAGGTTGGTAAAGATTGTCGCTAAACCCCGTTGCATCTAGGCTTCGGGCATCTTTGGAGATGCCCGATGCCTTTTCGTTATTTCATTAAACAATTGCTCTTGCCGCCCGGCCTCTTTTTGCTGCTGCTGGCGCTTGCCTGGTGGTTGCGTAAAAGTCGCCCGCGCCTGGCCGGATGCTGCTTTGCCGTGGGGTTCGGGGGGCTGTGGTTGATCAGCCTGCCGGTGATGGTGCAATGGGGCGCGCATGCCCTGGAGACCGAGCCGCCGTTGGCCCGTGAAGAATGGGCGACGCTGGCCCAGCGCGCTGACGCGATTGTGGTGCTGGGGTCGGGGCGTGAGCGCGGTGACCCCGCGTGGGGTTCCGATCAACCCACCGGTACTGGGCTTGAGCGCCAGCGTTATGCTGCGCGTCTGGCCAAGGCCTCCGGCTTGCCGGTGCTGACCAGCGGCGGCTTGCACTACGGCACGCCACCCAGTGAGGCTGAGCTGATGGCGGTGTCGATGCAGGATGACTTTGGCGTCACCGTGCGTTGGAAAGAAGAGCGCAGCCGCACCACCTGGGAAAACGCGCAGATGAGCGCCGAAATCCTGTTGCCGCAAGGCATCAAGCGCGTGGTGGTGGTGACCCAGGCCTGGCATATGCCGCGTGCGGTATGGAGCTTCGAGAAGGCCGGTTTTACGGTAGTGCCAGGGCCGGTGGGCTTTTTGGGCGTAGACAATGCGCGACCGCTGGGCGGCTGGATGCCCGAGTTTGTGTCAGTGTGGCGCAGCGGGCAGTTGATCAATGAGGCGGTGGGGCAGGTGGGGTATCGGGTGTTTTACCGATAACGCCGCAATTTCAAATGTGGAAAGCGGTTCATGTGGGAGCGGGCTTGCTCGCGAAAGCGGTGTGTCAGTTGACGATATGTTGACTGACACACCGCTTTCGCGAGCAAGCCCGCTCCCACACAAGCCAGCTCCCACATTGGTTTTATGCCGTTCGTTAGACGGTTTTAGACATCCGGCCCGCCAGCAGCGCCCAGCCGAACAAGCCCAGGCACACAATGATCAACGGCCACGAGCGCCATTGCAGGTACGGCGTCAGGTTGTGCATCGGCACCACTTCGCCGTAGAGAATCCCACGCTCGAACTGCGGGATCTGCGCGGTAATCTGCCCAAATGGGTTGATCAAACCTGTCACCCCATTGTTAGTGGCGCGGATCATCCAACGGCCAGCCTCCAATGCACGCATCTGCGCCATTTGCAGGTGTTGCAGCGGGCCGATGGAGCGGCCGAACCAGGTGTCGTTGCTGATGGTCAGCAGCAAATCGCTCTGGGCCGACAGGCCTGCGGCGAATTCCGGGTACACCACTTCATAGCAAATGAACGGCGCAATCTGATAGCCCTTGGCCTGCAGCATCGCCTGATCGGACGGGCCGCGGGCGAAGTCCGACATTGGCAAATCGAAGAAGGCGATCAGCCCGCGCAGCATGTCTTGCAACGGCACGTATTCACCAAAAGGCACCAGTTTTTGCTTGAGGTAAGTGCCATCACCTTCACCCACCACCGTGATGCCGTTGAAGTAGCGCTTCTGGTGGTGCACTTCCTGGCGAATCGGTACGCCGGTGATCAGCGCGGAGTGCCGGTCGGCGGCAAACTTGCCCATCATGCCCAGGTAGCCTTCGACTGACTCTTTGAGCACCGGCACCGCGGTTTCCGGCCATACCAGCAGGTCTACCGGCTTGGAGCTGAAACTCATGTCGCGGTACAGCGCCAACTGCGCATCGATCTGCGCGGGGTCCCATTTCATGCTCTGTTCGACATTGCCCTGGATCGCCGCCACCGTCAGTGGGGCGCCCGAGGGCGAGGTCCAGGCGTGATGCTTGAGCGCCAGGCCGATGGCCCAGGGTGCAACCAACAACACCAAGCCTGCGCCGATGAAGCCGTTGCGCTTGCTTGCCAGCAGGCGCGGCAGGTTGCACAGCACGGCCGCCGTCAGCGCCAGGGCAAAGGAGATCAGCCACATGCCGCCCAGTGGCGCAAGGCCGGTGAGCGGGCCATCGAGTTGGCTGTAACCGGAGTACAACCAAGGGAAACCGGTCAGGAACCAACCACGAAACGCTTCCTGGCCAACCCACAGCGCCGCAAAGGTCAGCGCATCGGCCAGCGGCGCCTCATTGCGACGCAGCCAGCGTGCCCACAGCCAAGCGGGCAGGGCGAAGAACCAGGCAATCGCGGCGGTAAACAGCAGCATCAAAAAGCCGGCCAGCAACACCGAAGCGCCGCCGAAGTGGTGGATGCTGTAGTAGATCCAACTGGTGCCGGCGCCAAACAGGCCAAAACCGAAACACCAGCCACGGCCCAGAGCCTGACGTGGCGTCAGCTCGCGCAGTCCCACATAGAACAGCCCGACGGCCAGTAGCGCAAATGGCCACAGATCGAAGGGCGCCAGCGCCAGAGTAGTGATGGCGCCGGCCACCACGGCCAGCAGGTTACCGGGCCAGCCGGGTGCAATCAGACGGCGCATGTAGGGGTGGGTCATCAGCTATTTCCTGTGTCGCGCCGGGCCTGCTGCGGCACAGGGCAAGGCGCGAGGAGTGTGGTTTGGTTTTTCCAAATGAACGACGAGTAACGCAGCCCTGTGCCGCAGCAGGCCCGGCCCTTCGGGTTGCCCCTGAGAGCGGGCCATGCTGCGTTGCAGGCCTTGAAAAGGGAACGCCATTCCCTGCGGCCTGCGCCTTGCCTGGCCCGCTCTCAGGGGCAACGCGACACAGGAAATAGCTGATGCCCCACCCCTTCCTTAGCGGGCAATCGGAGTCAGGCGGATCAAGTGGATACGACGGCTATCCGCATTCAGAATGCGAAAGCGATAAGCGCCAATCTCGGTGGTTTCGTTACGTTTTGGCAGGTGCCCGAACGCACTCATCACCAAGCCGCCCACGGTGTCGAATTCATCGTCGGAGAATTCGCTGTCGAAGAACTCGTTGAAGTTCTCGATCGGCGTGAGCGCCTTGATCAGGAAATCACCGCTGGGCAGCGGCTTGATGTAGCTGTCTTCTTCGACGTCGTGCTCGTCTTCGATGTCGCCGACGATTTGCTCGAGCACGTCTTCGATGGTCACAAGACCAGCCACGCCGCCGTATTCGTCGATCACAATGGCCATGTGATTGTGGTTGGCGCGGAACTCGCGCAGCAGCACATTCAGGCGCTTGGATTCAGGCACGAAGGTGGCCGGGCGCAGCAGGTCCTTGATGTTGAAGCTGTCGCCGTTCTCCTTGAGGATCAGCGGCAGCAGGTCCTTGGCCAGCAGGACGCCCATGACGTCGTCATGGCTTTCACCGATCACCGGGTAGCGCGAGTGCGCCGAGTCGATCACGGCCGGGAGGAATTCCCGTGGGGTCTGGGTCGCCTTGATGCTGATCATCTGCGAACGCGGGACCATGATGTCCCGAACCTGCAGGTCAGCCACCTGGATGGCGCCTTCGACGATGGCCAGCGCTTCGCTGTCCAGCAACTTGTTCTGATGGGCCTCGCGCAGCAGCTCCAGCAGCTCCTGGCGGTTTTTCGGCTCGTGGGCAAAAGCCTGGGTCAGTTTACCCAGCCATGACTTCTGCCCGTTGCTCGATCGGTCTTCGCTCATAGCGATTACTCTAAATCCTTTGTTGTGTCAGTTATGTGTAGTTTCAGTTTTCGTCGTCTGCATACGGATCAGGGTGACCCAGTTCAGCAAGCAACGTTTGTTCCAGTGTTTCCATTTCGCAGGCTTCGTCATCGTCTATATGGTCGTAACCCAAGAGATGCAAGCAGCCGTGGATGACTAGATGGGCCCAGTGGGCCTCAAGTTCCTTGCCTTGTTCCTTCGCCTCGCGCTCCACCACTTCGACGCAGATCACCAGGTCGCCCAGTAACGGGATATCCAGTAACTCATCCGGCACGTCGGCGGGAAAGGACAGCACGTTGGTCGCGTAATCCTTTTGGCGCCAGGTGTGATTCAGTTCACGGCCTTCGGGCTCGTCCACCAGGCGGATGGTCAGTTCCGAGTCGGCGGTGCGCTGGCGCAGGGCCAGGGCGCACCATTGACGGAACTGCGCTTCGCTGGGGGCGGGCGCTTCGGTGGCCAGTTGCAGGTCTAGCTCAAGCATCGTGGCGCACGTCCTTGGCGGGTACGTCATCGCGGTGCTCAAAGCGCTCGTAGGCCTCGACAATGCGCTGCACCAGCGGATGACGAACCACGTCTTTGGGCATGAAATGCGTGAAGCTGATACCTGGCACGTCCTTGAGCACGTCGATCACCTGGGCCAGGCCGGACTTGGTGCCCTTGGGCAGGTCGACCTGGGTGACGTCGCCGGTGATCACGGCGGTGGAGCCGAAACCGATACGGGTGAGGAACATTTTCATCTGTTCGACCGTGGTGTTCTGGCTTTCGTCGAGGATGATGAAGCTGTTGTTCAAGGTGCGACCACGCATGTAGGCCAGCGGGGCGATCTCGATCACCTGGCGCTCAATCAACTTGGCCACGTATTCAAAGCCGAGCATCTCGTACAGCGCGTCGTAGAGCGGGCGCAGGTACGGGTCGATCTTCTGGGCCAGGTCGCCGGGCAGGAAGCCAAGCTTCTCGCCAGCCTCGACCGCCGGGCGCACCAGCAGGATGCGCCGCACTTGCTCGCGCTCCAGGGCGTCGACCGCACAGGCCACGGCCAGGTAGGTCTTGCCGGTACCGGCGGGGCCGATGCCGAAGTTGATATCGTTACCGAGGATTTCCTTGACGTAGCGCTGCTGATTCAAGCCGCGTGGGCGAATCATGCCTTTTTTGGTGCGCAGGGCCACGCTGGCTTCGGCCACCGGGTTGTTGGCCAAGTCTTCCACGGCGGATTCCTGCAGATACAGGTGCACGGTCTCCGGCGACAGCTCACTACCCTTGGTTTCGCGGTAGAGGCGGCGCAGCAGGTTTTCTGCAGACGTGGTGTGCTGGGGTTCACCAATAAGCTCGAACTGATTGCCGCGGTTGCGGATCTCGATGCTCAGGCGTTGTTCGATCAGGCGCAGGTGCTCGTCGAACTGTCCGCACAGGTTGGCGAAACGGCGAGCCTCAAACGGCTCGAGGAGGAAACGATGGGGTTCTGCTATGGGTGCGTTCAAGGTTGCTTTTAGCCGCCCTTTGGCTGTTTAGGTGAAAGAGAGGATAACGCCAGCGCTCGGCGTGCGAAAGCACTTATATAGGCTGGCTCAATCTCAAGAACCATGAAGATCCACTGTGGGAGCTGGTAAGCCAGCTCCCACATTTGATCCTCCTATGTCTTGAGGTCAGTTGATCAGCGACCCACGCAGCGAGTGCGGTTGCGCCGCATCGATGTGCACATCGGCAAACTGGCCGATCAGAGTCGGGTTGTCGCAGCGGAAGTTGACGATCCGGTTGTTCTCGGTACGCCCTTGCAATTCGCCCGGGTCTTTTTTCGAGTAGTCGGTGACCAGGATGCGCTGGATCGAACCGACCATTTGTCGGCTGATCTCGAAACCTTGCTGGTTCAGGCGATGTTGCAGCGCGTTCAAGCGCTCTTTTTTCAGCGATTCCGGCGTGTCATCCGCCAAGTCCGCTGCCGGCGTGCCTGGACGCTGGCTGTAGACGAACGAATACGAGAAGTCGAAGCCGACGTCTTCGATCAGCTTCATGGTCTGCTCGAAATCTTTCTCGGTCTCGCCAGGGAAGCCGACGATGAAGTCCGAACTGATGCAGATGCCCGGCACGGCGGCGCGCAATTTACGCAGCTTGGATTTGTACTCCAGGGCGGTGTGGTTGCGCTTCATGGCCGCCAGAATGCGGTCCGAACCCGACTGCACCGGCAAATGCAGGTGCTTGACCAGCTCCGGCACCTCGGCGTGCGCCTGGATCAGGCTGTCGGAGAACTCCAGCGGGTGCGAGGTGGTGTAGCGAATACGCTCGATGCCGTCCACCGCTGCCACCACGCGGATCAACTCCGCGAGGTCGGCCAGGCGCCCGTCGTGGGTCTGGCCGCGATAGCCGTTGACGTTCTGGCCCAGCAAGGTCACTTCGCGCACGCCGTTTTCGGCCAAGTGGATAATTTCCGACAGCACGTCGTCAAACGGCCGGCTGACTTCTTCGCCACGGGTGTAGGGCACCACGCAGAAGGTGCAGTACTTGCTGCAGCCTTCCATGACCGACACATAGGCACTCGGCCCGTCGATGCGCGGTTCGGGCAAATGGTCGAATTTTTCGATTTCGGGGAACGACACGTCCACCTGCGGCAGCTTGGTGATGCGTGCGGCGTCGATCATTTCCGGCAGGCGGTGCAGGGTTTGCGGGCCGAAAACCACGTCGACATAGGGGGCGCGGTCGCGGATCGCGGCGCCTTCCTGGCTGGCCACGCAGCCGCCGACGGCGATCACCATCTCCGGGTTGGCCAGTTTCAATTCACGCCAGCGGCCCAGCTGGGAGTACACACGGTCCTGGGCACGCTCGCGGATCGAGCAGGTATTGAGCAGGATTACGTCGGCATCTTCGGCGCGGGCGGTGACTTCCAGGGCCTGGTGTTCGCCCAGCAGATCGACCATGCGCGAGCTGTCGTACTCGTTCATCTGGCAACCGTGGGTTTCGATGTAAAGCTTCTTGGCCATGGGAATCGTCAACTGGTGGTAAAGAACCGCGCATTATAGGGGGCATGCCCATTGGTTCCTAGCGCTGTGCATCGGGTGCCATGCTATAGTTCGCGCCCTCTTTTATATCCCCGATGTGTTGTTCGCCCACCATGACCAAACGTGAAGCTCCAATCTACAAGGTGATTTTCCTCAACCAGGGCCAGGTGTTCGAAATGTACGCCAAGCAGATCTATCAAAGTGATCTGTGGGGCTTCCTGGAAGTGGAAGAGTTCGTCTTTGGCGAGCGCACCCAATTGGTCGTCGACCCGGGCGAAGAAAAACTCAAGGCGCAGTTTGAAGGCGTGGTGCGCAGCTTTGTGCCAATGCATTCGATTGTGCGCATCGATGAAGTCGAGCGCCTGGGCACGCCGAAGATCAGCGAGGCGCGCGGCACCAGCAATGTGATGCCGTTTCCGATGCCGATGCCTGAGAAGTAAGGCGTTAGACCGAGTCAAGCTATCGCAGGCAAGCCAGCTCCCACATTTGGAATGCATTTCCTTGTGGGAGCTGGCTTGCCTGCGATAGCGGTAGGGGGGCTTAGCTGAAATCAGGGCAGGGGCGAGAAGGGTGAACGCCCATCGGCACTCTGCAATTCCTGCAGGTAATTGCGGAAAATCTGGCCCAGCACCTGGGTGGCCACTTCCAGTTCATCACGCTGCATGTGCTCGGCGACTTCGTCGGCCGTGTCCAGCGCGTCTTCGGCACCGTTGACCGCTGCCATTTTCAGCACGATGTAGGCCTGGACGTTATTGGCCGGCACACCTTCGCCTTTGAAGAACATGTTACCCAGTTGGAATTGCGCCTGGGCGTGGCCCTGCAACGAAGCCTTTTCGAAGTAGCTCAGGGCTTTGTTGAGGTCGCGGGCCGGGTTTTTGTCGTCGTGGAAGTACTCGCCCAACTCGTATTGCGCCTGCGCATCCCCACCGTCGGCCTGTTTCTGGCACGCGCTCAGGGCTTCGGCCTGGCTGTCTGGCTGGGTATTGAGGGTGCAACGACCCATCGCTGGGATTAACAACGAGTTGCCGCCTGCCTGGGCATGTGCCAGCAGCGGCTGAAGGAGCAACAGGCAGCCCAGAACCAGGGTGCGGCCGGTGCGTTTCATGGGAATCGACTTACCTCTGACGGGGCACGCGGACCCTCGGGGGTCCAATAAGCGCGCATTATGAAATAAGCAGGCCCCTGCTTACAAAGTCTTTACTCGTTTTTCTGCTGCGTAGGCAAGTTATCTGCCGGATTGCAGGTGATTTCTCGAAAAATGCAGGAAATCTCTGTAAGCAAAGTAGCAAATCTGACGCTGCGAGGGGCAACGTCAGATGTGTGTGTCCCTTATATCAGGGCTTACTTCAGGGCTGCGAAAGCGCGCTCGGCAGCATCCAGGGTCAGTTTCAACTCGGCTTCGCCATGGGCGATCGAGGTGAAACCCGCTTCAAAAGCGCTCGGTGCCAGGTAAACGCCGCCTTCGAGCATCAAGTGGAAGAAGCGCTTGAACAGGTCGGCATCGCTGCCCATCACGTCATCAAAGGTAACGATATCGTCGGCGCCGCTGAAATACAGGCCGAACATGCCACCTGCTTGTGTGGTCACGAACGGGATACCCGCCGCATCGGCGCGCTGTTGCAGGCCATCGAGCAGGCGTGTGGTGTAGTCGGTCAGCTCGGCGTGGAAACCCGGGCGGCTGATCAGGCGCAGGGTGGTCAGGCCGGCCGCCATGGCCAATGGGTTACCTGACAAGGTGCCCGCCTGATACACCGGGCCAAGCGGCGCGATGTGCTGCATGATTTCGCGCTTGCCGCCGAAGCAGCCCACGGGCATGCCGCCACCGATGATCTTGCCGAAGGTGCTCAGGTCCGGCGTGACGCCGTAGTAAGCCTGGGCGCCGCCGAGGGCTACGCGGAAGCCGGTCATCACTTCGTCGAAAATCAGCACCACGCCGTGCTTGTCGCACTGCTCGCGCAAACCTTCCAGAAATCCCGGTGCCGGTGGCACGCAGTTCATGTTGCCGGCTACCGGCTCGACGATGATGCACGCCACGTCCTGGCCGACTTCGCTGAGCATCTGCTCAACGGCAGCGATGTCGTTGAACGGCAGGGTCAGGGTGTGTTTGGCAAACGCGGCCGGCACACCCGCCGAGCTTGGCACGCCTTGGGTCAGCAGGCCGGAACCGGCTTTTACCAGCAGGCTGTCGGAGTGGCCGTGGTAGCAGCCTTCGAACTTGATGATGCTGTCGCGGCCGGTGAAACCACGGGCCAGGCGGATTGCGCTCATGGTGGCTTCGGTGCCGGAGCTGACCATGCGCACCATTTCCATCGATGGCACGATTGAGCACACCAGATCCGCCATCTCGGTTTCCATGGCGGTCGGCGCACCATAGGACAGGCCGTGTTGCAGCTGCTGACGCACCGCGTCGAGCACGTCCGGGTGGCTGTGGCCGAGGATCATCGGCCCCCAGGAACCTACGTAGTCAACGTAGCGCTTGTCATCTTCGTCGGTGACGTAGGCGCCTTCGGCATGCTTGAAGAACAACGGTGTACCGCCGACGCTCTTGAACGCACGCACGGGGGAGTTCACACCGCCGGGGATGTGTTTCTGGGCATTGGCAAACAGGGTTTCGGAACGGGACATGATCGGGCTCTCTACACTTAAACTTTAAGAAGGTCGTTGAAGGCGCGGGCGCGGCGCGTGACTTCCTGGGTGCTGTCGGCACCGAACAGGCCGTGTACCACGGCGAGCAGGTCGGCACCGTGGGCCACCAGGGGGGCGGCGTTCTCCAGGGTGACGCCACCGATCACGCAGATCGGCAACTGCAGACGCGTGCGGGCCTGGGCCAGCATGTCGAGCGTGGCGGCCGGCGCGCCGGGCTTGGTGTTGGAATTGAAAAAGCGGCCGAAGGCGACGTAGCTCGCGCCTTCCTTGGCGGCCTGCTCGGCCAGTTCGATCTGGCTGTGGCAGGTGGCGCCGATGATGGCTTTGGAGCCGAGCAGTGCGCGGGCCGGGGTCAGTGGGCCGTCGGTTTGGCCCAGGTGTACGCCGACGCCCAGGCGCGCGGCCAATTCGGCGTCATCGTTGATGATCAACTGGGTCTTGTAGCGTGAGCACAGCTCGCGCAGTTTCTCGGCTTCACGCAGGCGCCGGGCTTCGTCGCTGCTTTTGTCGCGGTACTGCAACAGGGTTACGCCACCGTCCAGTGCTGCTTCGACGTAGGCGAGGAATTTGCCGGCCAACAGTTGGCTGTCGGTAATGGCGTAAAGGCCACGTAGTTTCATCGAGCAGGCCTCTTGTGCGGTTAAGAGCAGAAATCCAGCGGCAGACGGCGCGGCACAAACTGGCCCTGGCCGAGTTGTTCGGCGTCACGCAGGGTGCGCCAAGTGTAGTTGAGCGCCGATTGCACCGCGCTGGCCAAGCCTTCGCCCTGTGCGATCCGGCCGGCCAAGGCGCTGGCAAGCGTGCACCCCGAGCCGTGATAGCTGCCGGGCAGGCGCTGGCAGGTAAAGGTCTGGCGCGTGCCGTCGCGGCTGTACAGGCGGTTGTGCACTTCATGCTCGTCGCCGTGGCCGCCGGTGATCAGCAGATGCTTTACAAACGGCAGCAGCTTCTCGGCGCATTCGTCCGCCGTGCCCTCGGGCAATTCGGCGAGGATGCGCGCTTCGGGCAAGTTCGGCGTAGCGATCAGCGACAGTGGCAACAGCCGCTCACGCATGGCATAACCGACTTCGTCCTTGCCCAGGCTGCCGCCGCCACCGGCGCGCAGCACCGGGTCGCAGACCACCGGCAGGTGCGGGTGCGCCTGCAGCAGTTCGACCACGGTGTCGACCATCGCGGTGGAACCGAGCATACCGAGCTTCACCGCCGCCACTTCGGAGTCGCTCAGCACGGCATTGGCCTGGGCCAGTACCCACTCGCGGTCGAGCACGCGAAAATCGCTGACATTGACAGTGTTCTGCACGGTCAAGGCAGTGACGGCCGGGGCCGCATGACAGCCTTGTGCAAGCAGGGCTTCGATATCTGCCTGCAAGCCGGCGCCACCACTGGGGTCGTGGCCGGAGAGACAGAGGACAACGGGGCGAGAGCTGTAGATATTCATGGTGCGCGAGCTTACCACCAAACGCTTTTGGCGTGGCTGTTGGGCGAGAGGCGAATTTCCCGCTTATGTTTATGGTTTGGCTTGGCTGGTTTTTTATTCGGAAAGCGCTTGAGATGCCCGTTCTAGAGCCTTTCAAAAAATTATTTCAATGGTGTCCAATGGCCTCTAGCGGCTATGCTAGAGTGGATCCAAACAACTTAATGTATCGCCGGTATACGTCTACTCAAAAGGAATGGGGGACTTTTGACATAACCGGACAGGCCACGCTGGGGCTCTATGCGCTATTTGCTGATCTTTTTATTGTGCGGGCTGCCGATGCTCGCCAGCGCCATCGAGTTCAACCCGGATACTCGAAGCCTGCCGCTGGGCCGCGTCATGCAAGTGTTCGAAGACCCAACCGACGCCCTCACCATCGCCGATGTCAGCACTCCCGCCTTCGCCGCCCAGTTCAAACCCCATGACAAAGCCACCCTCAACGCCGGCTATTCACGCTCGGTGTTCTGGCTCAAGGTCGACCTGCATTACACCGCCACTGATCCTCGCGCCCCGCGCACCTGGTTTCTGGAGTTGGCGTACCCGCCGCTTAACCAACTCGACCTGTACCAGCGCGACAGCACCGGCAATTACCGCCTGACTACCCGCACGGGCAGCACCCTGGCGTTTTCCAGCCGTGAAGTGCGCCAGGCCAACTACCTGTTCAAGCTCAATTTCGTGCCTGACCAGCAGCAAACCGTGTACCTGCGCCTGCAAAGCCAAGGCTCGATCCAGGCACCGCTGACGCTATGGTCTGCCACCGCCTACCTGGAGCAACAGCCGCTGCGCCTGTATGTATTGGGGGCGATCTACGGCGTGTTACTGGGGATGCTGGTCTACAACCTGTTCATCTACTTGAGCGTGCGCGACACCAGTTACCTCTTTTACATCCTCTATATCGCTTCGTTCGGCCTCTACCAGCTCTCGGTCAACGGCGTGGCGGTGGAATATTTCTGGCCGAACAATCCGTGGTGGGCGAATGCGGCGGTACCTTTCCTGATCGGTTCGGCGGCGTTGTTCGGGAGCTTGTTCGCGCGCAGTTTCCTGCACACCGCGCAGCACAGCCGCTGGCTTGACCGGGTTTTGCTGGCATTGGCAGCGGCTGGCGCGTTGGTCATGGTGCTGGCGCTGCTGACCAGCTACGCCGTGGCCCTGCGTTTGGCCACAGGTTTGGCGCTGGTGTTTACCGTGACCATCTTTGTGGCCGCCATCAAGGCCTGGTATTGCGGCCAGCGCATGGCGCGTTACTTCATCATCGCCTGGTCGGCGTTCCTGCTGGGCGGGGTGGTCAACACCCTGATGGTGTTGGGCTACCTGCCCAATATGTTCCTCACCATGTACGCCAGCCAGCTCGGCTCGGCCATCGAAGTGGCGCTGTTGTCCCTGGCCCTGGCGGACCGCATCAACGGCATGCGTGAGCAGCAGGCGCAGATCCTGTTCGACGCCAGCCAGAAGCTTGAAGTGCTCAACCAGCAATTGGCGCGCAGTAACCGCCTCAAAGATGAATTCCTCGCCACGCTGACCCACGAACTTCGTACCCCAATGAATGGCGTGATCGGCTCGTTGGAGCTGATGCAGACCGTGCCGCTGGATGACGACCTTACCCAGTACCAGCAAACCGCCGCCGGTTCTGCGCGGGACATGATGCGCATGGTCAACGGCATTCTCACCCTTACCGAATTGCAGGCCGGGCGCCTCACCGCCCATCCCCAGGTCTTCAGCCTGCGGGGCACGCTCGACACCTTGCGCCAGCAATTCACCGCCAGCGCGCACAGCAAAGGCCTGGAGTTTTCTATCGACGTGGCCGATGAACTGCCGGACCGGGTGATTGGCGATGCCGGCAAACTCACTCAATGCCTGGATTGCCTGCTCGACAATGCCTTCAAGTTCACCCACGAAGGTGCGGTGCGCTTGCGCGTGGTGGGTGTGCCGCACAGTGACGGCGAACTGCGCCTGAGCTTCATTGTGACCGACAGCGGCATCGGCTTCGCTTTCCTCGATGAGGCCACGCTGTATCAGCGCTTCTTCCAGGTCGACGGTTCGATGACGCGCGAATACGGCGGCCTGGGCATCGGCCTGGCGATTTGTCGGCAGTTGATCGAACTGCTCGGCGGGCGCCTGACCCATCATTCCGAGCCCCGCAAGGGCAGCCGCTTCCAGTTGGACATGAGCGTCAACCCGGTGCCGCCCGAGCCAAAGCCGGCAACGCACAAACCCCACGCTCAACGAGCGCCCCAGGAATGTACGGTGCTGTTGGTGGACGACAACAGTGTCGGCCAATTGGCGGTACGCGGCATGTTGCTCAAGCTGGGTTATCGGGTGAAAACCGTGGATAACGGCCCGGCCGCCTTGGCGCTTTTTCAGGACCAAACCTTTGATGCGGTGCTGCTGGATATACCCGAGGGCGGCTTCTCGTTGTGCTGTCAGATTCGTGCGCTACCCGGCTGCGGCGAGCTGCCGGTAATTGCCCTGAGCACCTCGCTGCACGCCCCGGATCGAGAGCGTTGTCATGGGGTCGGCATCACCGAACGCCTCAGCAAACCCGTACGTTTCGAGGCGTTGCAAACGGTGCTGGAGCGGCACCTGTTGTGCCCGTTAGAGGGCGAAAGCGCCGAACAATAGGCGGGTATGCCACTTTTTTAAGCCCGATGACGGTGCTTAACTGAAATTCAGGCCTCAACCGCACGTGGCCTATTTTCCAGGAGGCCCGTCATGAACCTGCATCAATTTGCCGAAACCCACGACGTCACCAACCAGCCGCCGTCCCTGGACGGCACCAACCTTTATCGTATCGACCTGCCCCTGCAAGAATGGTCGCGCCGCTTTGGCGCCGGCTGGGCGCAGGCGCGTATTGATGCGTACGGCGCGCTGGCCGGTGGGCCGCTGATGGCGGCCGGGTTCCTGGCGAATCAGAACAAGCCGGTGTTCAACAGCCATGACCGCTACGGCCATCGCATCGACCTGGTGGAATTTCATCCGGCCTATCATGAACTGATGCGCACCGCCGTCGAGCATGGCCTGCCATCGCTGCCGTGGGCGCATCCGCAGCCCGGTGCCCATGTGGCCCGCGCCGCCATGACCTACCTGCACAGCCAGGCCGAAGCCGGCAGCGGTTGCCCGTTGACCATGACCTTCGCCTGCGTCCCGGCCCTGCGCCTGCAACCGGACCTGGCGAAGACCTGGTTGCCGAAAATCCTCAACACCGAATACGACCCACGCAACGTCGGCATCGCCCACAAAGCCGGCGCCACCATCGGCATGGCCATGACCGAAAAGCAAGGCGGCACCGACGTGCGCGCCAACACCACCCGTGCCTATCCCGTGGGCGCCGGCGGCCCCGGCCAAGCCTATGAGCTGGTAGGGCACAAGTGGTTCTGCTCGGCGCCAATGTGCGATGCGTTCCTCACCTTGGCGCAGACTGACAAAGGCCTGACGTGTTTCCTGCTGCCAAGGCATCGCCCGGATGACACCCGCAACCAGTTCTACATCCAGCGCCTGAAAAACAAACTCGGCAATTGCTCCAACGCCTCCAGCGAAGTGGAGTTTCGTGGCGCCCTGGCCTGGATGGTTGGCGAAGAAGGCCGGGGCGTGCCGACCATTATCGAAATGGTCGCCATGACCCGTTTCGACTGCATGGTCGGCTCCAGCGCCTTGATGCGCCAGGCGTTGACCCAGGCCAGCCACCATTGCGCCCATCGCTCAGTCGGCGGCCGCGTGCTCAGTGAACAACCGTTGATGCAAAACGTGCTGGCCGACCTGGCGCTGGAGAGCGAAGCCTCCCTGGCCTTGAGCATGCGCATGGGGCGGGCGCTGGACCATCTGGATAACGAACAGGAAGCCAAATTCGCCCGGCTGGTGACGGCGGTGGGCAAGTATTGGATCTGCAAGCGCGCACCGGCCATGATCAATGAGGCCGCCGAATGCATGGGCGGCGCCGGTTATGTCGAGGACAGTATCCTGCCGCGTCTTTACCGTGAGGCGCCGGTGAATTCGACGTGGGAAGGTTCCGGCAATGTGCAGTGCTTGGACGTGCTGCGGGCATTGTCCAAAGAACCGGGCGTGCTGGAGGCATTGTTTGTCGAACTGGGCGATGGGCATGGCGATAAGCAACTGGCGCGGCATATCGAGCAACTGAAGTCGGCGTTTATGGACACTCAGGACATCCAGTACCGCGCGCGGCAGTTGACCGAGGACATTGCCGTGGCGTTGCAGGCCAAGCTGTTGCTGGAGGCCGGGAATGCGCTGGTCAGTGACGGGTTTATCGCCAGCCGCCTGGGGGCGTCGTCCGGCCGCGTGTACGGCACCTTGCCGCGCGGGGTGGACGTGGCGGCGATCGTTACCCGCTCGACTCCAACCCCCTGACAACACAGGGTCAAACTGTGGGAGCTGGCTTGCCTGCGATGGCGGTGTGTCAGTCCTGCATTTGCTGGCTGGTACACCGCCATCGCAGGCAAGCCAGCTCCCACCTTTCAAAGCATTCCAAACCCGGTGTTTCAGTGAGGCCGGGATACAGGCAAGATAAAGGCCTGCAAGTCAGAACACAGGATGCTTACCGTGACCGAAGCTTTTGTTGTCGTTCAAACCGCTGAAGAAGCCGTGGACCGGCTGGCGGCTCTGCATGAGCGTGCCACTGGCGCGCTTAACCAAGCCCTCAAGCAATACCTCAAGGACCGCGTCGAGCCTGACGCCGAACAACGTGCGCAGTTCCGCTACCCGGAACTGCGCCTGACCTACCACTGCCACGGCGAAGTCCCACAGACCACCCGCGCATACGCCAAGGTGCAATTGCCGGGAACCTACAGTGTCACCGTCACCCATCCGGCGGCGTTCCGTAAGTACCTGCTGGAGCAACTGGTGCCATTGATGCACGACTTCACCGTGACGGTGGAAGTCGGCGTCAGCCAGCAGAATATTCCCTACCCGTATGTGGTGGAGCAGGGTGATGAACTGGCTGGCTCCGGCGTTACTGCCGCGACCCTCGCCCGTGTATTCCCCAGCACCGACTTGTCTGCCGCCACCGACGGCATTGCCGATGGCCTCTACGACTGGGAAAACACCGACCCGCTGCCGCTGGCGTTGTTCGATGCGGCGCGCGTGGACTTTTCCCTGCGCCGGCTGGTGCACTACACCGGCAGCGACTGGCGCCATGTGCAGCCATGGATCCTGCTGACCAACTACCACCGCTATGTTGACCAGTTCATCCTGCATGGCCTGGAGCAACTGCGCAGCGACCCGCGGTTTATTCGCATGGTGCTGCCGGGTAACGTGATCATCGACAAGAGCATGGACCACGGTGAAGCGTCGGCCATTGCCGCAGGCGTGGTCTGGCATCGCTACCAGATGCCGGCCTATCACTTGCAGGCCGCCGACGGCCACGGTGTGACGCTGGTGAACATCGGCGTTGGCCCGTCCAACGCCAAAAACATCACCGACCACCTGGCCGTGCTGCGCCCGCATTGCTGGCTGATGATCGGCCACTGCGGTGGCCTGCGCCAATCCCAGACCATCGGCGACTACGTATTGGCTCACGCCTATATGCGCCGCGACGGGATTCTCGACCGCGTCGTGCCGCCGAATATCCCGATCCCGGCGCTGGCCGAAGTGCAGATGGCCTTGCAGCAAGCCGCTGCCAATGTCACCGGCGAGAAAGGCGAAGAGCTGAAAAAGCGCCTGCGCACCGGCACCGTGCTGACCTACGACGACCGCAACTGGGAACTGCGCTGGGCGCAAGAGCGCCCACTGATCAACCTGTCCCGCGCTGTGGCGGTGGACATGGAAAGCGGCACCATCGCGGCCCAAGGCTACCGTTTGCGGGTTCCGTACGGCACTTTGCTGTGCGTGTCGGACAAGCCGCTGCACAGCGAGATCAAGCTGCCGGGTTCGGCCAACGCGTTTTATGAGCGTGCGGTCAGCCAGCACTTGAAAATCGGCATCGAGGCGGTGGATTTGTTGCGCACCGAACTCAACTCGCTGCACTCGCGCAAACTGCGCAGTTTCGACGAGCCGCCGTTCCGCTAAGCGGTTGGGATGGTCATTTAGCGGTCAGGCCACTAGCATTGTCGGTCCTGACCGTTAGATGTTCCTTTGCCATGTCCCGTCCTGCCCGCCCCGATTCGCGCCGCCCTGGCGTGAAACCCCCGTACTCCGCAACGCGGCGTGTCGCCAAGGCGCCACCGGCCGAGCCGAAGTTGATCCTGTTCAACAAGCCCTTCGATGTGCTGACCCAGTTCAGCGACGAAGGTGGGCGCGCGACCCTCAAGGATTTTATCGATATCCCCGGCATCTACCCGGCCGGTCGCCTGGACCGTGACAGTGAGGGGCTGTTGCTGCTGACCAACGATGGCCAGTTACAGGCGCGCATTGCCGACCCCAAGCACAAGCTGGCGAAAACCTACTGGGTGCAAGTTGAGGGTGAGCCCACCGAAGAGCAGCTGCAGCGCCTGCGTGACGGTGTGGAGCTTAATGACGGCATGACCTTGCCCGCCGAAGCGCGGCAGTTGGACGAGCCCGAACTGTGGCCGCGCAACCCGCCGGTGCGCTTTCGCAAAAGCGTGCCGACGCACTGGCTGGAGCTGGTCATTCGTGAGGGGCGTAACCGCCAGGTCCGGCGCATGACCGCTGCGGTGGGCTTGCCCACCTTGCGCCTGGTGCGCGTGCGTATTGGTGACTGGTCGATTGATGGCCTGGACCAGGGCCAATGGAAGGCAGTGCCGGCGCGTTTATAAAGCGCCGGACTCGATCAGGCCGATCACCACGCTCTTGATGATGAACGCGGCCACGCCCAGGCCCAGCACAAAAAACAGGATGAACGACCCAAAGCGTCCGGCCTTGGATTTTTTCGCCAGGTCCCAGACGATAAAGCCCATGAAGATGATCAGGATGGTGACCAGGCCGGTCATCATCCATTCTTCAAAGAGGGCGGGGTCGATGTTGTTCATGGGGATTTTTTCCGACAGGGCAGGCGGGAAGTATAAAGCAGGGCTTCAGGCACAACATTGACCTGCGTCGTAACGCGGTCGATGTGGGAGCTGGCTTGCCTGCGATAGCGGTAGATCAGTGGCATATCCTTAGCTGACACACCGCTATCGCAGGCAAGCCAGCTCCCACAGGGGATCACCAGTGTGCTTGAGGTCAGGTACGCAGGTGCGTCAACGGCAGCTCGGTGCTGTTGAGCACCTGGTTGAGCACAAAGCTCGACCTTACGCTGGTTACGCCTTCAATCCGGGTCAAATGCCCCAGCAGCAATTTCTGGTAGTGGTCCATGTCCGGCACCACCACTTTCAACTGATAGTCCGCATCCATCCCGGTGACTAAACTGCATTCCAGCACTTGCGGCAGGGTGCGGATCGCTGCTTCGAAATTCTCGAAACGCTCCGGCGTGTGACGGTCCATGCCGATCAGCACATAGGCTGTAAGGCTCAGGCCCAGCATCTTGCGGTCGAGCAGTGCAACCTGGCGTGAGATGTAGCCGTCGTCTTCCAACTGCTTGACCCGGCGTGAGCACGGCGACGGCGACAGGCCGATGCGTTCGGCCAACTCCTGGTTGGAGATCCTCGCGTCGCGCTGCAATTCAGCCAAAATACTCAGGTCGTATCGGTCAAGCTTGCTCATTGGGTTGGCCTTTGTCGTAACTATTGCGGTGAATTATCTATGAAGGGTTAAAAATTGCGCAAGCACTGTTTATTGACGCAATCTTCGCAATCATCTGTCGGACGTTGGCCTGTATCTTTATCAACAGAATCACCGCCTGGACAACAGTCCACTGCAGTTGGCCCAATCAGGCCTGCTGCGGCCGCCGCCCCAGCAGGGTTGAGCCGGCCTCCAGGCTGCACACTGTCCACAAGACGGCGTGAGGTGAGCCAACGTCAAAAGCGTTGAGCCAGGACGAAATTCTCAAGGGGCGGCCGACGGGTCGCCCCTTTTTCTTTGTCTGCGCTTTTAGCTCAAAAAATACTTCTCGTGACTGATAACCTGTCTCAGAACCGGGTGAGGCTTTTCCAGTCTCATGCAGTAAGGCCGGACATTCCAGGCCCTAATCCGCAGTGAGGAATAGCATGAAGCGCATCTGGCGTATGGCAGGTGTAGGTTTGCTGATGGTGAGCGTCGGCACACAAGTAATGGCCGATGACCCGCGCTATGAAGGCGGTGGTCAGCATGAAAGAGGCCCGGAAGGCGGGCGCGGCAATGAACAGGCGCGACCACAAAATAATCAACCGCGCCCACAGAACACTCAACCGCGCCCACAGAACACTCAACCGCGTCCGGAAAACAACCAGCCGCGCCCACAGAACCCGCATGTTGATCGCGCCGAGCAACAGCAGCACGGCGGTGGGCAGTGGCAAGGCCGCCCGCAAAATGCCGAGCAACCGCGGCCGGCACCGCAGCCTGCGAACAACCTGCCGATCCAGGGCCGCCCGGACACCGTGCGCCAAACCCAGGAACCCCGCCAGGGCTACTATCAGGACATCCCGCGCCGTAACGATGGCAACCAGCACTGGCAGACCGGCAATGGCCCAGGCCCGCGTCCGGGCGGCGGCTTCAATAATGGTCACCCGAACGACAACCGCTGGCCGGGTCGCCCCAATGGGCATGGCAACGGCTGGGGGCCAGGCCCGCAATATCGTCCCGGTTACACCGTCGACCGCTTCCCGGACCGCAATTACCGTGTGCCTTACCGTGGCCAGGATTACTTCTTCTCCGGCGGCTACTGGTATCGCCCGCAAGGCCCGCGCTATGTGGTGGTGACGCCGCCCTACGGGATCCGTGTGCAATACCTGCCGGACTACGCCCGTGAAGTGTGGGTGGGCAGCGCGCTGTTCTTCCTCGCGGCGGGTTCCTACTACACCTATGAAAACGCTACCCAGCAATACGTCGTGGTGCAGCCGCCTACCGAAGTACCGGCGCCGCAACCCGCGCCGCAGGGCAACGGTTATGACGTGGTGGCCTACCCGGCCAACGGCCAGTCACCGGCCCAGGTACAGCAGGACGGCTACGACTGTTATCGCTGGGCAGTGCAGCAAAGCGGTTTCGACCCACGCACCGTCACTTATGCCCCGGACCCGGCGGTGGTGCAAACCTACCGCCAGGCCCAGGGCAACTGCCTGACCAGTCGCGGCTATCAGGTGCAGTACTAGGCCTTGTTACCCGTGACCACTTCCCGCGGGTCGGCGTGCACCAGCACTTCGGCGCGTGGGTAAGCCTTGTGAATGGCATCGGCGGCCTGGTCGCTGATGCCGTGGGCCACTGACAGGGTCAATTCCCCCGGCAACTCCAGGTGCAACTGCACAAACCAGTGGCTGCCGGAAATGCGCGTGCGCAAATCATGCGCGCCCAGCACGCCCGGCACACTGCGCGCCAATTCCAGCATGTGCTGGCTGACATCCGGCGGCAGTTCTTCATCCATCAACACGGCAAAGCTCTCGCGGGCGATCTGGATCGCGCTCCACAGGATATACGCGGCAATGCCGAGGCCGAACCACGCATCCACCTGATGAAAGCCGAACCCTGCCAACACCAGTGCCACCAGAATGCTGCCGTTGAGCATCAAGTCGGAGCGATAGTGCAGTGAGTCGGCGCGCACGGCATTGGAGCCGGTTTCGCGGATCACCCGGTGTTGCAGCATCAGCAGCGCCACGGTCATCACCAGCGAAAAAACGATGACGCCAATGCTCAGCCACGGCGCACCGACCGGCTCCGGGTGCAGCAAGCGCTGGTACGCCTGGAATGCAATCAACACTGCACTGCCGGCGATAAACAACGCCTGGGCCATGCCCGACAGCGATTCGGCCTTGCCATGCCCATAACGGTGATCGTCATCGGCCGGGCGCAGTGCGTAATGCACCGCCAGCAAGTTCAGCAGCGACGTAATGCCATCGAGCAGCGAGTCGGTCAACCCGGCGAGCATGCTCACCGAGCCACTGAACCACCAGGCGATGGCCTTGGTGATAATCAGCGCACAGGCCACGCCCACCGAGGCGCGGGTGGCCAGGCGCAGGAGCCTGGCGTGTTCGGGGCTGCTGGTCATACGAATCCTTAAGCGGCAGGTTGCAGGCCCAGGGACGCGAGCTGTTGCACGCTGCCCTTGAACTGGATCATGCGCGGATCGTCCAGCGGTAGCTTGCGGCCGGTTTCTTTTTCAATGATGGATTGCAGCTTGGCGTTGTCGACTTTGCCGTCGGCGCCAATGGCTTCATGCAGCTTCTCGGGTGCGACTTGGGCGGTCTTGCCCGGTTCGAAGTAGATGGCGCCGGTGGCGAAGTCCACGCCAAAGGCGATCAGGCCCGGGATTACATAAAACAGCAGGCCTACGGCGTCGAGCACGGCAATGGCCGGGTCGATCTTGCCGTCGATCTGGCCACGCCGGTCCGGGTAGAAAATCGAGCCGCAGGCCGTCAGTTGGCTCAGCAGGGTGACGGCGAGGACACCGCCGATAACACGGGAAGCGATACGCATAAAATGCTCCTGAACACGGTTGATACGAAACTATATGACAATTCTGTCGAGCCACGCCGCTCTAATGTGGGAGCTGGCAAGCCAGCTCTCACATTTGCCTGCATTCCAATTAAGGACGAACGTTCGCCGTTATACTCGCCGCTCTGCTTTGGAGCCAGTATGAATTCGTTGCCGATTGATGATGTTTTACCCGCCCTGCGTGACGCCTTGGCGAATCGCCATGAGGCCGTGCTGGAAGCGCCGCCCGGTGCCGGTAAAACCACCCGCGTACCGTTGGCTTTATTGAATGAGCCTTGGCTGGCCGGGCAAACCATCCTGATGCTCGAACCTCGGCGCCTCGCCGCGCGTGCGGCAGCCGAACGCCTGGCCAGTGAGCTGGGTGAAAAAGTCGGTGAGACCGTCGGCTACCGCATCCGCTTGGACAGCAAAGTCGGCCCCAACACCCGCATCGAAGTGGTCACCGAAGGCATTCTCACGCGCCGGCTGCAGGACGATCCGGCACTGGACGGCGTGGGTTTGCTGATTTTTGACGAGTTCCACGAACGCAGCCTCGACGCCGACCTGGCACTGGCCCTGAGCCTCAACGGCCGCGAGCTGTTTCGCGACGAGCAACCGCTGAAAATCCTGCTGATGTCCGCCACCCTCGAAGGCGAGCGCCTGGCCGGCTTGCTGAACGATGCGCCGATCCTGCGCAGCGAAGGGCGCATGTTCCCGGTGCAGATGCGCTGGGGGCGGCCGTACCAGGCCGGTGAATTTATCGAGCCGCGCGTGGTGCAGACCGTCCTCGACGCGGTGCAGGACCAAACGGGCAGTATTCTGGTGTTTCTGCCGGGGCAGGCCGAGATTCGCCGGGTCAATCAACAGCTGGCCGACGCCTTGGGTGATCGCCCTGATGTGCTGTTGTGCCCGCTGCATGGCGAACTCGACCTCAACGCCCAGCGCGCCGCCATCGACCCGGCGCCGGTCGGCAAGCGCAAAGTGGTGCTGGCCACCAACATTGCCGAGACCAGCCTGACCATCAATGGCGTGCGCGTGGTGATCGACGCCGGGCTGGCGCGGGTGCCGCGTTTCGACCCCGGCAGCGGCATGACCCGCCTCGACACCCAACGCATCTCCCGCGCCAGTGCCACCCAGCGTGCCGGCCGGGCAGGGCGCCTGGAGCCGGGCGTGTGTTATCGCCTGTGGTCTGAAGATCAGCACGAAGGTTTGGCCGCCTATGGCAGCGCGGAAATTCTCGCCGCCGACCTGGCGGGCCTCGCCTTGCAACTGGCGCGCTGGGGCGTGACGCCCACGCAACTGGTGTGGCTGGATGTGCCGCCGACCGCCGCATATGCCCAGGCCCAGGATTTGCTGGTGCGCCTCGGCGCGTTAAACGACGACACACTCACTGCCCATGGCCAGAAAATGGCGGAGTTGCCCGCTCACCCGCGCATCGCCCACTTGTTGCTGCGCGGCCAGGACCTGGGGCTGGCCGCGACCGCTTGTGATGTGGCGGCCTTATTGGGGGAGCGCGATATCTTGCGCGGCGGCGGCGCGGATTTGCACAGCCGCCTGGCATTGATGTCGGGCGAAGAACGCGCGCGTGGCACCCAGGGCGGCGTGCAGCGGGCCAAGCAACTGGCCCGTCAGTACCGGGGCTACTTGCGCGGCCAGCCGACTCAAGCTGTGGCCGACCCTGACCACCCGCGTTGGCTCGGCGTCTTGTTGGCGTTGGCTTATCCGGACCGCGTCGCTCAGCAACGCCGCCCCGGTGGCGCCGAATATCGCCTGGCCAATGGCCGCGCCGCGCTGTTCGCCGAGGCCGACAGCCTGATGAAACAACCTTGGCTGGTGATCGCCGACCTTGGCAGCCGCCAGGGCCAGCGCGAAGAGCGCATCTACCTCGCGGCGGATTTTGACCCGGCGCTGTTCGACAGCGTGCTGGCCGAGCAAGTGCGCAACGTCGACCAACTGGACTGGGATGAACGCGAAGGCGTATTGCGGGCCGAACGCCAGCGCAAAGTCGGTGAGTTGGTACTAAGCCGTGAACCGCTGACCGGCCTGGATGAGTCCGCGCGCAGCCAGGCGTTGGTGAACCTAGTGCGCCGCAAAGGCCTGGAGCTGCTGCCGTGGACGCCCGAACTGCGCCAGTGGCAGGCGCGCGTCATGCTGCTGCGCCAGCTGGATGCGGGTAAAACCAGCGAATGGCCGGATATCAGCGACAAAGCCTTGCTGGCCGATTTGGAACATTGGCTGATGCCTTACCTGGGCAAAGTCTCGCGCCTGAGCCATTTTTCTAATTTGGATATTTCCAGCTTCCTGCACAACCTGCTGCCCTGGCCGCTGCCCCAACGCCTGGACGAGCTGGCGCCACAGCATGTGAAAGTGCCATCGGGTTCGTCGGTGCGCTTGGACTACAGCGAACAGCCGCCGATTCTGGCGGTGCGCCTGCAGGAATTGTTCGGGCTGGCGGACACGCCGCGCATTGCCGGTGGGCGCCAAGTGGTCAAGCTGCACCTGCTGTCCCCGGCACGTCGGCCGGTGCAGGTGACGCAGGACCTGGCGAACTTCTGGCGCAGTACCTATGCCGAAGTGAAGAAGGATTTGAAAGGAAGATACCCCAAGCATTACTGGCCGGATGACCCCTTGGTGGCCGAACCCACCGCCCGGATCAAACCCCGAAAGTAGGTGATGTGAAGATCCAATGTGGGAGCTGGCTTGCCTGCGATACAGACGACTCGGTCTGTCCCTTTCACCGAGGCGATGCTATCGCAGGCAAGCCAGCTCCCACAAAAACCAGCTCCCGCAGGGGAATTGTGGGTTATTGCGCGGCCGGCAGCAGGAACCGGGCGATCACGGGTAGGTGGTTGGAGATACGCAGTGTGTCGTCTTGGCGCACCTTGGCCTCCACCCGCTTGATCCTTGGGCTGTAGAACAAATAATCCAAGGTCCTATCCGGCCCATCCACACTCGGGTCATTGGGGAAGTGCGTCAGCCACTTCGCCCGGTCAATCCCACTGGATTCGCTGTTACTCGGGATCATCGGGTACTTATCCCACAACAAATGCAGCTCACTGTCCGGCGAATACTGCCCGCGCTTGCCCGCATCCAGGCGCAGGAATTGCCCCAGCGGCAGCAAATTGAAATCCCCGCCAATCAACCATGGCGTGCCACGGCCTTCGAACTTGTCCAGCAGTTTTACCGTGGCTTTTACCTGCTCCTGCACGGCGGAACGCCCAGGCTTATCGCCATCCAGGCGCGTATTCAGCACGGCCAGTTGGCCACCATCGCTCAGCGGCAGGTAGGTGAGCAGCAACGCCGGTTTAGGCTGGAACTGGCGGCTGATGAAGTTGGCCGGGGACACCGGCAATTGCAGGCGCTCGGCGTGTTCGATTTGGTAGCGGCTCAGCGTGACGAGCTTGCGGCCGACGCTGCCGAAGATATGCAGGTTGGGCACAAAGTCGGCTTTCCAGTCGAACGCCTGGGCGCTGCAGGGGTAAAGGTCGACCAGGCGCTCCTGGAGCAACGCCACTTGGTCCTGATAGTGAGAGGACTTGGCGCCTTCATCGAGTTCCTGCAGCAACAGGATGTCGGGCTGTTCGTCGCGAATCGCGCGAGCCACTTCGTCCAGGCTGAAGGCCATGTCTTCCACAGTGGGTCGATCGTCCGGGCCTTTGCCGTCGGGGCTGTCGTACCAGAACACATAGTTCTTGCCGGCCAGGTATTGCACGTTCCAGGTCATGACCTTGAGCGCCTGCCCCGGCAGCAGGGTCGGCGCACGTGGCGCCACGCAGCTGACGGGCAGGGTCTGCTTGTCGACGGGGCGCCAGGTCAGGCTATAGATCAGGGCCGCGAGCAGGCCCGCGATGATCAACAGGCTCAGCAGTGTGATGCGCAATAAACGGGTCATTGGCTCGGCTTATAGCGTTATCAGAGGTGGCACGGAGCATATCACCGTGCGTCGGCATCGCCACCGATCAGCATAAACAAACGGAAAAGTACCACGCTGGTAAACAGTTGCAGGAAGCTGTGGGCGCTGTCGATCAGCAAGCCCAGCAGCGGCGCGGGGTTGGGGTACACCGCCACGCTCGCGCCCTTGAGCAGCCACAACGGCGTCATCACGCACAGCAGGCACACCAGGATTCGCCAGAAATGCCCACGGGTCAGACGGAAACTTTCCTTCATCGCCTCCAGCGCCGACATGCCGCGCAACACCAGCAGGTACTCGGCAAACGCCAGCACCACCATCAGCCACAGGCCCGGCAGGAAGTACAGCGACAGCCCCAGCAGAATCAACAAGGTGCTGACCGCCGTCAGCAGGGCGAAACGCGGCCACATGGCCAGGGCCATGGCCCACACATCTTTAGTGCTGGGCGACTCACCACGGGTGCGCGCATCCAGAAACAGGATCAAGGCGCCGGTGTACAGCGGGTACACCAACAACCCGACGACCACGCTGTAACCGGGAAACGCATCCGGGCCCAGTGTGTGGTCGAGCACCTGTTGCAGCAGGGCTTCGAGGATCACCAACGGCAGGCACAGCTGGACGATGGCGCCCAGGTTGCGTTGGGTGAAACGGAGGGAGTCGCGCAATACGTCTAACGGATTCATCAGGTTCATCACAGCCCTAAAAGCAAGGCCAACACTTTAACCGATCATGACGAGAGGTAAGCAAACGTAAACCTTGCGTAAAGATCATTGAAACGTCTGGTAACACCCCCATAACTAAGCTGTAGCTCACTTGATCACAGGCGGGCCCATGATTTCTACCGGCAATCTAACGAGGTCGCCATGAACAGCGAAGAGCAAACCCTGATCGATGGACTGTTTTCACGGTTGCAACAAGCCGAAACGGACTCAGCCCCCCGCGACGCCCTGGCCGAAGCGCGGATCAAGGAGCACATGACTCGCCAACCGGCCGCCGGGTACTACATGATCCAGTCGATCCTGGTGCAAGAGCACGCGATCAAGAGTCTCGACGCGCAGAACAAGCAACAGGCGCAGCAGATCCAGCAATTGCAGGATGAGCTGCAACAGGCCCGCGCGCAGTCGGCGCAACCGGCACCGAGCAGTGGTGGCTTCCTGTCGAGTATCTTCGGCGGTGGCGCCTCCCGTGACACGCAGCCTGCACAGAGCGCACCGCCTTCTTCCGGCGGCGGCTGGCGTGAACCGGCGCGGCCATCGTTCGGCCAGCCTGCACCGCAACAGAACTACGGTGCCCCGCAGCAAAACTATCAACAGCCACAGCAAGCACCCGCCGCGCCTATCGGCAGTGGTTTCCTCGGTGGCGCGTTGAAAACCGCCGCCGGTGTGGCCGGTGGTGTGATGTTGGCCGAAGGCATCAGCAGCCTGTTCAGCCACAACTCGCAGCAGCCGCAGGTGGTGGAAGAAATCATCCGCGAAGAACCGGCACCGGCCAGCGACAACGGCAACTGGGGCAATGACGACCAGAAGTTTGCCGGCAATGACAGCTGGGGCAATGACAACTCATCCGACAGCTTCGCAGACAGCGACTACTCCGACGATTCCTCCTCCTTCGGCGACGACGACTCCTTCGTCTGACCCACCTTCAACCGGGGCGCTTCGTCGCCCCGGGCTGATTTTTCGCTGAAACTTTCCCATGGCTGTCATACTGGCAGCCTTTCCGGGCCGTGGCGCCTGGCTGTCATGAGGAAGTGCGGTGAAAAAAATTGCAGTGTTCGCCGATGTACAAAACCTCTACTACACCGTGCGCCAGGCGTATGGCTGCCACTTCAACTATGCGGCGCTGTGGGCGGACATCAGCTCGCGCGGGCAGATCGTCGAGGCCTACGCCTACGCCATCGACCGTGGCGACAGCAAGCAGCAGCAATTCCAGCAGATCCTGCGCAACCTGGGCTTTACGGTAAAACTCAAACCCTACATCCAGCGCGCCGACGGCTCGGCCAAGGGCGACTGGGACGTGGGTATCACCCTCGATATCATGGACGCCGCCGACCACGTTGACGAAGTGGTACTGGCTTCCGGCGACGGTGATTTCGACATGCTGCTCGAACGCATCATCCAAAAGCACGGCGTTGAAGCCGTGGCCTACGGCGTGCCGGGGCTGACGGCCAACTCGCTGATACGCGCCGCCAGCCGCTACGTGCCCATCGAAGGCGCGCTGCTGCTTAAGTAAGCGCTCAGGCTTAATCAATAGTTAGACGGAGTTGGAACAGGTTTGGAACGTATAGCGGTCATCGACTTTGAAACCACCGGCATCACCCCGAGCAGCCACTGCCGGGCCACGGAAATCGCGGTGGTTATCCTCGAGCGCGGCCAAATCGTGGATCGCTACCAGAGCCTGATGAATGCCGGCGTACGCGTGCCGGGTTTTATCGAGCAACTCACCGGCATCAGCAACGCCATGCTGCGCAGCGCGCCACCGGCTGAGCGGGTGATGAATGAAGTGAATGAATTTGTCGGTACCACGCCACTGCTGGCGCACAACGCCGCGTTCGACCAGAGGTTCTGGGACTTTGAACTGGGCCTGATCCGCCGCACCCGCCTGCAAAAATTCGCCTGCTCGCTGCTATTGGCCCGCCGCCTGATGCCGACTGCGCCCAACCACAAGCTCGGCACGCTGAACGCGCTCGCCCAACTGCCCCACACCGGCAAGGCTCACCGAGCGATGGCGGATGCGGAGATGGCCGCCAACCTCACCGCGCACCTGGCCCAGGAACTGCGCGGCACCCACGGCTTGCGCGAACTGTCCCACGATTTGCTGTGTACCCTGCAAAAAGTGCCGGCGGCGAAGATCAACGAACACCTGAAAAAACACCGCGGGTTCTAACTCAAGCGCAGATGATCGTTCCCACGCTCCGCGTGGGAATGCCTCCTGTGACGCTCCGCGTCACGACGTCAAGAGCGGACGCAGAGCGTCCTGGGCTGCATTCCCACGCAGAGCGTGGGAACGATCGGGGAGCTGCGCGGCACCCACGGCTTGCGCGAACTGTCCCACGATTTGCTGTGCACCTTGCAGAAAGTGCCCGCGGCGAAGATCAACGAACACCTCAAAAAGCACCGCGGGTTCTAACCCTTACGACGATCGTTCCCACGCTCCGCGTGGGAATGCCTCCGGTGACGCTCTGCGTCACGACTTCAAGAGCGGACGCGGAGCGTCCTGGGCTGCATTCCCACGCAGAGCGTGGGAACGATCGGCGGCTGGCTATCGAGGCTGCACACACTCCAACGCCCGATCCACCACACCTTTGGCCATCCCCACCAAATGCATCACCGCCCGCTGCTGGGTGCTGAGCGTTTCACCCGACACATTCACCGTTTCCACCGCGCAATGCAGCAAGTCGGCCGCATGGGCGAGGGCGTCTTCGAAGCTCAGGTTGTCATTGAGTACAAAGTTGGGCGCGTCCGGGGCGGATGCTTTGAGGTAGTAGTCGATGGCTCGGCGGTTGAGGAGGGCGTCTTCGCTGAGGAAGTCTGGCTTGGAGCTGGGTGGATCGGGGGTTACTTTGACCATGATGTAGCTTCTCCGTCAGTTAAGAAGCTGCAACCGTTCGCTCGCACACGAATTAGGGTGGCAGCAGTACGCGGGTGTGCAAGACCGTGACGGAGTCCGGTAGATCCGAAGATCTCCCGCGTACAACTGCCATAACGAATCAATGCCTGAAATACAGACGTTGAGAGTTAAGGCTGATGCGTATTACCGTCGTCGGACTTGCACGTCCAGTCACCGAACATTCGATGACAGAGCGAGACTAGCTACCTGAACCGACGGAAACAAGGCCGTGGAATTCTCTAGGAAACGTCCCGCAAATGAAAGGGATCGGTCCTGCTGGCTACCAAAACATCAGCTGTTTTTAGGGCTTTCTTCATTCTTTCTGAATGGTAAGTAGGGGAAGCCCTATTGCGTCGTCGGACCTTTCTGGTTTTTCCCTTCGCCCGCCAATCGCTCCGGTTTGCGACTTAACATCTCGCCTGCTATTTACGTAAAGGGACTACGTCATGCAGGAAAGCGACCTCTACACAGCAATCATGCGAAGCCAGTCTGAACTCCAGCGCAATGGCGTCGATTTCGGCTCGACGTCCAGCATGACGTTTCATTTGGGAAACATGATGACAAGCTGCCCGGCAGTCATGGTTTTACCTAACTCGCCAGGATGGACTCATGGTGCCAGTTACACGTTGCTCCGGCCCATTCAGGCGGAATCAACGGCGCCTGACACCACTGTTGACGACCTCTGGAAATGCACGCAGCAACACTACGGCCTGACGGCGGCAACGGTTCTCACTGGCGCGGCAGGCATACCGATCAGCAAAATCGCCGTGGGGACTTGGGTCCACGTCGGCTCAAGCAAAACGACAAATTTGGCTAGCCTCATTGGAATGCGCTTTTTCCCTAGAACATTGATCCGGCAACCGACAGCGGCCAAGATGGCAAAAGCAACGTTCGGCACCGTTCGAGTATTTGGCATTATTGGGCGGGGCATTCCCTTCGTTGCTGCAGGGTTGGCTATTTTTGACCTGATCAGTATTGGTAAGTGTGCCTATGAGGCGAGAAATGGAAGGTAGGCTGACCCGAGCCGAGATCAGCGAAAAAGTGATTCAGCTGTTCGTCGATATCATCGGCTTTATCGACCGAAGCCAAGTGACCGAGCAAACGGATTTCATCCATGACTTCAAGATCATTGATGACGACCTGACCTGCTTCGTTATGCAGATTAAGTGGCAGTTCAACCTGCAAGCGACTCAGGAAGACTGGGATCACATCACGACCATTAAGCAGATTGTCGATCTGATTGTTCAGCGCTCAAGCCTTCGGTGAAGCAACTGACGCCATCGCAGGCAAGCCAGCTCCCACAGTAGATCGCATCCAGCCCTGGCGACTCGGTCAAATGTGGGAGCTGGCTTGCCTGCGATGGCGGTATATCAGCCACCACTTTTTGCTCGTTCCCACGCTCCGCGTGGGAATGCCTCCGGTGACGCTCTGCGTCACGACTTCAAGAGCGGACGCAGAGCGTCCTGGGCTGCATTTCCACGCAGAGCGTGGGAGCGATCGGTGTCAGGTGGTTTTTCCCTCCAACTGCCCCAACGGCACCCGCCGTTCTATCGCACTCGACAAAATAATCGAGGTCTTGCTGAACCCGAACTTCGCCACGCGGTTAATCAAATTCTCCAGCTCCGGCATCGAACCCACCGCCGCTTGCATGATCACGCATGGGTCGCCCGTGACCCGATGGCATTCAGTCAGTTCGGGGATTTCAGCGAGGGCGTCGTAGACCTTCTGGCTGCCGTTGTTGGTCAAGCGCAATTCGATCGTGCATTGGATGGGTAAGCCGATTTTGGACAGGTCTACCTTGGCCTGATACCCGGTGATCACGCCGCTGGCCTCAAGTTTGGCCACGCGCTCGGCCACGGCGGGCGCGGAGAGGTTAACGGTGCGGGCCAATTGCGCGTAGGACGCGCGGCCGTCTTCGAGCAGGGCGCTGAGGAGCATGCGGTCGTATTTGTCCATGATAAGGCTCCAGTAACGCGTGGCTTTCGAAAGCACGGTTTATAGCCTTCACAACCATGCTTTGAAAAGTGTATGGGCGCTTTAAACAGGTTTTGTAACTTATGTTTAGCGTGCTGCCTTTTTAGAATAAGCCTCCCCTCTCCTGCCATAGAGCCGCCCAATGCCTGGCCCACGTCGCTTTCCGTTACCGCTGATCGCCGCTTTTTTTGCGCTGTATGTGATTTGGGGTTCCACCTACCTGGTGATTCGAATCGGCGTTGAATACTGGCCGCCGCTGATGCTCGGCGGGATTCGCTTTTTGGTGGCGGGTTTGGTGATGTATGGTTTTTTGCGCTGGCGCGGGGCACCTGCGCCGACGTGGGTGCAGTGGAAGGCTGCGGCCAAGATCGGCATTTTGCTGCTGACCTTCGGCAATGGCGCGGTGTCGGTGGCTGAGCACACGGGGGTTACTTCAGGTGTGGCTGCATTGGCGGTGGCGACGGTGCCATTGTTCACGTTGCTGTGCGGCTATTTCTGGGGCGCGCGTAATACCCGCCTGGAATGGGCCGGGGTGGTGCTGGGGATTATCGGCATTGCCATGCTCAATATGGGTTCCAACCTGCAGTCGAGCCCGACCGGGGCGATGTTGTTGCTGTTCGCCGCTGCCTCCTGGGCTTTTGGCTCGGTGTGGAGCAGGCACTTGCCGTTACCTGCCGGCGCGATGGCCAGTGCGGCGGAAATGATCGTCGCCGGTGCCTTGCTGTTGGTGGGCAGTGCGCTCTCCGGCGAACGGCTGCAGGCTGTGCCGCCGATTGAAGGCTGGCTGGCGTTGGCGTACTTGGCCGTGTTCGGCTCGATCATCGCCTTCAATGCCTATATGTACCTGCTCAAGCACGTGCGCCCGGCGGCGGCGACCAGCTATGCCTATGTGAACCCGGCAGTCGCGGTGTTGTTGGGCATTGTGTTCGTCGGTGAGACCATCGGCATGGAAGAAGCCCTGGCGATGCTGGTGATCATCAGCGCGGTGCTATTGATCAGCCTGCCCCAGTGGCGCAAGCCCAGGCCGGAAATAAGGTAAACTGCGGCGCATTACGGCTTTTTTTACCCGCTTATGGCGCTGAACTTTCCCTACGGTAAACACATGACTTTCGCCACACTTGGCCTGATCGAACCCTTGTTGCGCGCCCTTGAGACGCTTGGCTACCAGACCCCGACGCCGGTGCAGGCGCAAGCCATTCCGGCGGTGTTGGCCGGTCGCGACCTGATGGCCGCGGCCCAGACCGGCACCGGCAAAACCGCGGGTTTCGCCCTGCCGCTCCTGCAATTGCTGACCATGGAGGGGCCGAAAGTCGCCGCCAACTCGGCGCGTGCGCTGATCCTGTGCCCGACCCGCGAGCTGGCCGAGCAGGTTCACGCCAGCGTCGCCGAGTACGCGCAGCACCTGCCGCTGACCACTTACGCGGTGTACGGCGGCGTGAGCATCAACCCGCAGATGATGAAACTGCGCAAGGGCGTCGACATCCTGGTCGCCACGCCTGGCCGCCTGATCGACCTGTTCCGCCAGAACGCGCTGAAGCTCAACCAGCTGCAAACCCTGGTATTGGATGAAGCCGACCGCATGCTCGACCTGGGCTTCTCCGAAGAGCTGGCGAACATCTACCGCATGTTGCCAAAAAAGCGCCAGACCTTGCTGTTCTCCGCGACCTTCTCCGATGAGATCCGCCTGCTGGCCGGGCAGATGCTCAACGACCCGCTGAGCATCGAAGTGAGCCCGCGCAACGTCGCCGCCAGCACCGTGAAGCAGTGGGTGGTGCCGGTGGACAAGAAGCGCAAGCCGGAGCTGTTTGTGCACCTGATGCGCAAAGGCCGTTGGAAGCAGGTGTTGGTGTTTGCCAAGACTCGTAACGGCGTGGATGCGCTGGTGGACAAGTTGCAGGGCCTGGGCATCAATGCCGACGGCATCCATGGCGACAAACCCCAAGCCACCCGCCAACGCGCGCTGGACCGTTTCAAGTCCAGCGATGTGCAGATTCTGGTGGCCACCGACGTGGCGGCCCGTGGCCTGGACATTGAAGACTTGCCGCTGGTGGTCAACTTTGACCTGCCGATCGTGGCTGAAGACTACATCCACCGTATCGGCCGTACTGGCCGGGCGGGCAACACCGGTGAGGCGATTTCGCTGGTGTGTGCCGATGAAGTGAACATGCTGTCGGCCATCGAGATGCTCACGCGTCAGACCCTGACCCGCAAGATGGAGCCGGATTTCGAACCGGAGCATCGCGTGCCGGACACCGATGCCAGCGGGCAGGTGGTGAAGAAGCCGAAAAAGCCGAAGAAACCTAAGACTTCGGGCGGCGGTGGCGGCAAGCGTAATTTGGGTAAGTGGGTGGACAGTGGTGATGTGGCGCCGGCTGAGCCGTCGATCAAGCCAGTGCGTAAAGTGCCGGTGTTCAACACTGGGCCGCGCAAGAAGAAGTAAGTCTGTCAGGGCCTCATCGCAGGCAAGCCAGCTCCCACATTTGACGGTGTTCACCGCTCAAAATGTGGGAGCTGGCTTGCCTGCGATAGCGGACTTGAACTCAGCGCTTAAGCCACTCCAGCACACCACGCCCAGCCGCTCGCCCACTGGCAAAACACCCCGTCAGCAAATACCCGCCGGTCGGCGCTTCCCAATCCAGCATCTCCCCCGCACAGAACACGCCTGGCAATTGCTTGAGCATCAGCCGCTCATCCAGCGCTTCAAACGGCACGCCGCCCGCCGTGCTGATCGCCTCATCCATCGGCCGTGTCTTTACCAGTGTCAGTGGCAACGCCTTGATATCCACCGCCAATTGCGCCGGATCATGGAAGTGCTCAGCTGGCGCCAGTTCACGCAACAGCGCCGCCTTCACGCCATCAAGCCCCAACTGACTGTGCAAATGCTTGCTCATCGACCGCGAGCCACGGGGCTTGGCCAAGGCGGCTTGCACCTTGTCCAGCGGCTTGCTCGGCAACAGGTCAATATGCACAGTGGCTGAGCCGTCACGGTTGATCGCTTCGCGAATCGGCGCCGACAGCGCGTAGATCAAACTGCCCTCGATGCCCATGGCGGTGACGACGCATTCGCCCAGTCGAGGCTTGTCCTCCCCAAGGCCGATGGCGACGTTCTTCAGCGGCGCGCCCGCGAATTTGCTGACCATCAACTCGCTCCAGCCCGACACTTCGAAGCCGCAATTGCTCGGTTGCAGCGCGGCGTAGGGCACGCCTTTATCTTCCAGCAACTTGAGCCAGGCACCGTCGGAGCCCAAACGCGACCAGCTGCCGCCACCCAAGGCCAGCAACACCGCGTCGCTGTGGACAGTTTTATCGCCGTCCGGGCTGTGGATAAGTAAACCGCCGTCGTCGGTCCAGCCCAGCCAGCGATGCCGGGTGTGGATAACCACGCCCTGGTCGCGCAGGCGCTTGAGCCAGGCGCGCAGCAGTGGGGCGGCTTTCATGTCGGTGGGGAATACACGGCCGGAGGTGCCGACAAAGGTCTCGATACCCAGGCCATGAATCCACTCGCACAAAGCCTCTGCGCCAAACGCGCGCAACAACGGCGCCATGTGCGGCGCGCGTTCGGCGTAACGCGACAGGAACGCCGGGTACGCCTCGGAGTGGGTGATGTTCATGCCGCCCACGCCGGCCAGCAGGAACTTGCGCCCCACTGAAGGCATGCCGTCGTACACGTCTACCCGCACGCCCGCCTGGCTCAAGACTTCCGCGGCCATCAACCCGGCAGGGCCGCCGCCGATAATAGTGACGTGTTGGGAAGGGGTCTGGGGCATGGGCAGGGCTACGGTCGCTTGAATAGGCCGAGCATTCTACCCGACGACGGCGTAGCTGCCTGATCAAAAAACGTACACTTTCCTACACGCCATACGGCTGCTGGCTTTCAGACCCTTACGCTCAAGTTATCCACAGGCCGTTCCACAGGCATTGTGGGTAACGCCCACAACTCAATGACAACCTGATGACGCCCACACCCGTTGTGCGCTGTGGTGCAGGATGCCGTGGCGGCGGGCCAGGGCCGGGCGGTCTTTGCTGTAGCCGCCGCCGATCACGCCCATCACTGGAATGTCGCGGCCCAGGCAGTGGCGCATCACGCTTTCATCGCGTGCGGCCACGCCTGCGTCTGTCAGTTTGAGGTAACCGAGGGCGTCGTCCTTGTGTACATCCACCCCGGCGTCGTACAGCACCAGGTCGGGCTGGTACAGCGGCAACAGGTAGTTGAGCGCGTCGTCGACCACCTTGAGGTAGTCGGCATCGCCCATGCCCATGGGCAGCGGGATGTCCCAGTCGCTCTGGGCCTTGCGCGCCGGGAAGTTCTTTTCGCAGTGCAGCGACACGGTGATGGCGTCCGGTGTGTCATGGAGGATGCGCGCAGTGCCGTCGCCCTGATGCACGTCGCAGTCGAAGATCAGCACGCGGTTGACCCGCCCGCTGGCCAGCAGGTAATGGCTGATCACCGCCAGGTCATTGAAGATGCAAAAGCCCGCCGGGTAGTCGTAATGGGCGTGGTGCGTGCCGCCCGCCAGGTGGCAGGCCAGGCCGTGTTCCAGGGCTTTTTCTGCTGCGAGAATTGAGCCGCCAACTGCACGCACGGTGCGCCGCGCCAGGGCTTCGTTCCAGGGCAGGCCGAGGCGTCGCTGGTCTTCGCGGGACAGCTCACCGCTCATGTAGCGCTCGATATACCCAGGTTCATGGGCCAGGGCCAGAATCTCGGCGGGGCAGACCTCGGGTCGCAGCAAGTGGCTGTCCTGGGTCAGGCCGCTGCTCACCAGGTGGTCACGCAACAGGCGGAACTTGTCCATGGGGAACCGGTGGTCCGCCGGGAACTCAGGGCTGTAGTCATCGTGGTAGATCAATGGCAAAGGCATGGGATTTTCTGACGGGAACCTGCGACGGATCTTACCAGCGCTGTACACTCACGCACATGGCAAGGGAGGGGGACCCATGGAGCCGATACTGGAATTGGAAAGCGCACGGCTGGTGCTGCGCCAATGGCGTGACAGCGACCTGACGGAATTTGCACGCATGTGCGCCGACCCGCAGGTAATGCGCTATTTCCCGGCCAAGCTGAGCCACCTGGAAAGCGCCGCGCTGATCGGCCGTATTCGCGGGCATTTTGCCGAATATGGCTTTGGCCTTTGGGCCTTGCAGCGTAAGGATACCGGCGAATTTATCGGCCTGACCGGGCTGCTAAACGTCAACTTCGAGGCCAACTTTACCCCAGCGGTAGAAATTGGCTGGCGCCTGGCCCACGAGCATTGGGGCCTGGGTTATGCCAGTGAAGCGGCGTGGACCGCGCTGCGCTGTGGTTTCGACCGGCTGCAGCTGGACGAAATCCTCGCCTTCACCACCGAATCCAATCTGCCATCACAAAAAGTCATGCAGGCCATCGGTATGCATTACGATCCGCAGGCAGATTTTGAACACCCCAAGGTCGCAGCCGATGACCCGCTGCGCCATCATGTGTTGTACCGCATCACCCGCGCCCAATGGTTGGACACGCTGCACGGATAAGCAGCCCGGAATGCCCTATTGATTGTAGGAGTTGCTCTATGAGCCAAGTATTGGAAGATCTGGTGGACTTGCTGACCCTGGAACCGATCGAGGAAAATCTCTTTCGCGGCCGCAGCCAGGACCTGGGCTTTCGCCAACTGTTCGGCGGCCAAGTGCTGGGCCAGTCGCTGTCGGCCGCCAGCCAGACCGTAGAAGAAGCGCGTCACGTGCATTCCCTGCATGGCTATTTCCTGCGCCCTGGCGATGCTGCACTGCCAGTGGTGTATTCGGTGGACCGCGTGCGCGATGGCGGCAGTTTCAGCACGCGCCGCGTCACGGCGATCCAGAAGGGCAACCCGATTTTCACCTGCACCACCTCGTTCCAGTATGACGAAGAAGGCTTCGAGCACCAGACCACCATGCCCGTGGTCGTCGGCCCGGAAAACCTGCCGTCGGAGCTGGAACTGACCAAGCAACGCGCGCACCTGATCCCCGAACACATGCGCGACAAGCTGCTGTGCCCCAAGCCGATCGAAGTGCGCCCGGTCACCGAAAAAGACCCGTTCAACCCGCAGCCGTCCGACCCGGTCAAGTACGTGTGGTTTCGTGCTGACGGCGCATTGGCCGATTCGCCGGCGCTGCATAAATACCTGCTGGCCTATGCTTCGGATTTCGGCTTGCTGACGACCTCGCTGCTGCCCCACGGCAAGACGGTTTGGCAGAAAGACATGCAGGTCGCCAGCCTTGACCATGCGCTGTGGTTCCACGCCGACCTGCGCGCCGATGACTGGCTTTTGTATGCGATGGACAGCCCGTGGGCCGGTAACTCACGGGGTTTCTCCCGCGGCAGCGTGTACAACCGCGCCGGGCAACTGGTGGCTTCGGTGACCCAGGAAGGGCTGATTCGCCATCGCAAGGATTGGGCATGAGCCTATCGGACGTTAAGTACTGGGTTTTTGACATGGACGGCACCCTCACGGTGGCCGTGCATGATTTTGTGGCGATTCGCGTGGCGCTCGATATTCCACCTGAAGACGACATTCTCACGCACCTGGCGGCACTGCCTGCGGATGTGGCGGCGGCCAAGCATGCCTGGTTGCTTGAGCACGAGCGCGAGCTGGCTGTGGGGTCGGTTGCTGCTGTTGGCGCGGTGCAGCTGGTGCGCGAGCTGGCCGGGCGGGGCTATCGCCTGGGCATCCTGACGCGCAATGCGCGCGAGTTGGCGCATATCACCCTTGAAGCGATTGGCCTGGCGGACTGCTTTGCCGTCGAGGATGTGCTGGGGCGTGATGATGCGCCGCCCAAGCCGGATCCGGGTGGGTTGCTGAAACTGGCGACTGCCTGGAAGGTAGCGCCGAGCGCGATGGTGATGGTTGGGGATTACCGCTTTGACCTGGTTTGTGGCCGGGCGGCGGGGACCAGGACGGTATTGGTTAATCTGCCTGAGAACCCGTGGCCGGAACTGGCGGATTGGCATGCTGAGGATTGCGCGGCGTTGCGCCGAATGCTCTAACCCAGGCACCTCGGTCGGGCTTGTGTGGCAGTTGAGCTTGTGTGGGAGCTGGCTTGCCTGCGATAGCATCACCTCGCTATGCCTGTTAGACCGAGGTGTCTGCATCGCAGGCAAGCCAGCTCCCACACAAGCCAGCTCCCACATTTTTGATCCTATTTCCCGAACAGCACCTTCTCACCCTCAGGCGACGTAAACATCTTATCGCCGTCGTGCCCAACCCCTGGCACTTCCACCAGCTTCTGCGTCAGTTGCGGATGGCGCTGCTTGAGGTAGTCGAAATAGTTGTGCCCGCGAATCAGGCGATACGCGCCCTGGGTTTCGGCTTCGCAGCTTTTATCCAGCGCCGGGTGGTTGGGGTCGGTGTCTTGCTGGCCCAGCAGGTAGGTGATGTTGCGTGATACGTAAACCTGCTCCAACTGCTGCGCGCTCTGGCCCTTGGCGTAATCCGGCAGATTTTGCATGCCGTACTTCCAGTCGTTGAAGCCTGGGCAACTGGCCACATCAAACTTCACCGGGCGTTGCGGGCTGAAGTAGGCGTAGGACGACGGGTTAGCCACCACATAACGCAGGCTGATACCTTCGGTTTGCAACATCGGGTGGTCGTGGCCGGTGAGGGCGAAACGCTGCACCACCTGGCCGCCGCCGGAATGGCCGGCGACCACGATTTCTTTCAAGGCCGGGAACAGCTTGCGGTTGCCCAGGTGTTTGATGATCTGGTCGAGGGCGCCGTAGGAGCTGATGTGGCCTGGGCCGGTCGACGGGTCGCCGGCCATCCAGTCGTTGTGGTTCCAGCGCAGCACCTGATTGTCGAGGTGGTTGCGCTGGGTATCCAACTCATTCAAAAACTGCGGCGCGATCACCAGGGTATTGGCGGCAAGGCCTGCGTGCTGGGCGGCATCTTCGCCGCTTTGCAGGTAGGTCTGCGCATTGCGCAGGCGACCGTGCACGATGATCAATGCGCGAGTGACGTTGGGCAGCGGCTGGCGCCAGTCCTGGCTCAAGCCCAGGCTCAAGGCGCCGGCCTCCAGTTGGAAACGATCGGGGCTGACCACCTTGACGCCATGTTCTTTCTCGGCGGCCCAGGTGGTGGTGGAACACATCGCTAATGCGCTAAGCAGCAACCCCAATCGTTTATTCATTTAAAGACTCTTGGCTGTAAAGGTGTCGCATTGAGAGATCTGGCCCTCTGCGAAGCCGGTCTTGAACCAGCGAACCCGCTGTGCCGAGGTGCCGTGGGTAAACGAGTCCGGCACTACGCGCCCTTGACCCTGTTGCTGCAAACGGTCATCGCCGATGGCGTTGGCCGCATTCAGTGCGGCTTCAATATCGCCGGGCTCCAGCCAGTTCAGGCGTTTTTGCGCGCGGTTGGCCCACACGCCGGCGAAACAGTCGGCTTGCAGTTCCTGGCGTACCAGTAAACCGCCGTCACCTTCCATCTGCCGGCCTTGCTGGCGTGCGGCCTGGATCTTGGCCGAGATGCCCAGCAGCGTTTGCACGTGGTGCCCGACTTCGTGGGCGATCACATATGCCTGGGCGAACTCGCCCGAAGCCTTGAAGCGTTGCGACATCTCCCGGAAGAAATCCAGGTCCAGATACACTTGCTGGTCGGCCGGGCAGTAGAACGGGCCGCTGGCCGAGGTGGCGCCACCGCAGGCGGAGTTGACCCGGCCACGGAACAGAATCAGTTTCGGGTTCTTGTAGGCCAACCCGTTTTCCTTGAACACCTGGCCCCAGGTGTCTTCCGTGTCGCCCAGCACGGCGCGCACGAAATCGGCCTGTTGATCATTGGCCGGCGGCGCCTGGCGCGCCTGCGTACTCGCCGGGGGCGCTTGCTCCATTTGGCCGCTTAGCTGGCCGAGGATCTGCATCGGGTCCTGGCCGGTCAGCCAGCCGATGCCGACGATCAGCACGATCGCCGTGAGGCTCAGGCCTTTGCCGCCGCCAAAGCGCATGCCGCCACCGCCGCCGCCACCACTGTCATCGCGGGCGTCCACCACGTTGTCGCTGCGTCGGCCTTTTTTCCATAGCATGGGTGCAGTCCTCTCGTTAAGCCTGCGCTCTTTATTTTAAGAGCAGTGTTGTTGGTGCAGGGGCATGGCGCCAGCCCGGCTGTCTGACAAGCAACGAGAGCTGCCTAGTATCGCTGCTGTCAGGCCGTGTCGGCAGGGGCGCCAGATGAAAGTTATGTCAGGTTTGCCGCCTCAGTCGCGGCAGTAGCCTTCACCGGTGTCGACGATCAGGCAGTCTTTTTTATCTGCCAGCCATTTCAAGCCTGTGGCTTCACCGTCGCCGGCGCTCAGCTGTTGCGGGCCGTCCGGGCGGGTGAAACTGATGCCGTCTTCATTGGCTTCGCCTTTGAAGGTGCCGGCGTCGTCGGCATCAAGGCCGTATTTCATGGTCAGCAGGTAGTGCCCACGGCCGATGCTGTCGTCCTTGGCGATGGTCAGGTTCAGGCCTTCGACGCCGATCCATTTGCCGACCCATTTATCGGTCGGTGGGTTTGCCGGCACCAGCGTGGCTTGCACGGAAGCGGGGGCGGGTTTTGGGGCTTCCTTGGGTTCCTTGTTGCACGCGGTGAGCAGGGCAAGGGCAGAAAGAACAAAGAGTGTTTTTTTCATAGCGACATGGCCTTGGTTGAAAAATGTGCAACACGACGGTGAACGTGCAGCGTTGGACTCGAAACCCGTGATTTAGTGCGCTGTTCGCACGGTGTTTGGTTATGCTCTTGGGGCAGACGCAAGCCCGGCTGCTAGATTACCGGGTTAAGTGCAAATGCGTTCAGCCCGCCATGCAAGAGAATTCAATGACTGTCAGCACACCGCTTTCCGGCGTCAACCATCCTTTCAAAGGCATCCTGCTGATTGTGCTGGCGACGTTTCTGTTCTCCAGCCACGACGCCTTGTCCAAATACCTGGCCGGGTTCTACCCGATTGTGATGGTGGTGTGGGCGCGCTACCTGGTGCACACCTTGCTGATGGCCGGGATTTTCCTGCCGCAATCCGGCTTGCGGGTGCTGCGCAGCAAGCGGCCGGGCATGCAGGTGGTGAGGGCGTTGTGCCTGCTGGGCACGAGTCTGTTTTTTACCGCGGCGCTGCATTACATCCCGTTGGCGGAAGCCACGGCGGTGAACTTCCTGGCGCCGATCCTGGTGACGGCGCTGTCGGTGCCCTTGCTCGGCGAGCACGTCACGCGTGGCCAATGGCTGGCGGTGATCTGCGGGTTTGTCGGTGTGCTGATCATCATCCACCCCGGTGGCGAGTTGTTCACGCCTGCGGTGTTGCTGCCGCTGTGTTCGGCGATGTTCTTCTGTTTCTACCAATTGCTCACGCGCATCCTCAGCCAATACGACACACCGACCACCAGCAACTTCTTCGCCGGGCTGTGCAATACCTTGGTGATGAGCGCGCTGGTGCCGTTCTTCTGGCATGTCCCGACGTTGTGGCATGCCTGTTTGATGCTGGCGCTGGGCACTTGCGGCATGACCGCGCACTTGATGCTGACCCAGGCGTTCCGCTTCGCGGCGCCAGCCTTGCTGGCACCGTTTGGCTATTGCCAGATCGTGTTTGCGGGATTGTTGGGTTGGCTGGTGTTCAGCCATACCCCCGACGTGACCACGGTGGTCGGCATCGGGGTGATCTGCATGAGCGGGCTGGCCGCTGCCTGGCAGCAGCGGCGGCGGTGAGTTACACGTCGACTGTGGGAATCTTGCGCGGCGCCATGAAGTACATCCAGGTCAGCGCAATGAAATACATCGCCGGGATCAGGGTGAACAACACGGTGTAGTTGTTGTTGGTCACGGTAAGGATGTGCCCGACGACCTGGGTCATGAACATGCCGCCGATGGCCGCGCACATGCCGCCGAAACCGAACACCGTGCTCATCATGTGCTTGGGCGTGTAGTCCATCACCAGGCTCCAGATATTGGCAGTCCAGGCCTGGTGCGCGCCGATCGCCAGGGAAATGGCGAATACTGCAACCCACAGCTGGCTGGAACCGGCAGCCATGATTACGCCAACGATGCAGCAGGCAAACAGCAGCATCGACAACAGTCGCGCCTTGATCGCATTCATCCCGCGGCCGATCAGGAATGACGACAGGATCCCGCCGCCCACACTGCCGAAGTCGGCGGTCAGGTAAATGATGATCAGCGGGATGCCCATCTGGGTCACGTTGATGCCCAGGTTGTATTGCTGGTTCAGGAACGGCGGCAGCCAATACAGGTAGAACCAGAACACCGGCGCGGTCATGGCGTAGGCGAGGGCGAAGGCCCAGGTGCCGCGCATGCGCAGGATGCGGCTGAACGGCACGCTCGGTTGCTCGGGTTCGGCTTCCTGTTGCACGTAGTCCAATTCGGATTGTTTGGCGGTCGGATGGTCTTCCGGGTTGTAGTACTTCAACCCCCAGAACACCAGCCAGATCGCGCCGAGTGCCGACATGCACAGGAACGCCGCCTGCCAGCCCCACACGTGCAGGATCAGCGGCAGCAGCATTGGGGTCATCATCGCGCCGACGTTGGTGCCGGCGTTGAAGATGCCGGTGGCCACTGCGCGCTCACCGGCCGGGAACCACAAACGCGTAGTCTTGACGCACGCCGGGTAGTTGGCGGCTTCGGTCAGGCCGAGGATAAAGCGGCAGACCATAAAGCCCACCGCCGAGGTGGCCAGGCCGTGGGCGCCGGTGGCCAGGCTCCACAGCAGCACGGCGCAGAAGAACACGCGCTTCACGCCCACACGGTCAATCAGCCGGCCTTGCAGCACAAAACCGATGGCATAACCGACCTGGAACCAGAAGTTGATGTTGGCGTAGTCCATCGCCGTCCAGCTCATCTCTTTGGCCAGGATCGGTTGCATCACGCCCAGGGCGGCGCGGTCGATGTAGTTCAGGGTGGTGGCGAAGAACACCAGGGCCAGCATGCCCCAGCGCGTTTTACCCACGGCCATGGCGCCACGGATCTTGTCGCCGATGCCGGCGTGCGGGTTGCCCGGGCGCGCGGCCAGAGCGGAGTTTTGCGAAGGCATGAGGTCGTACCCGTTTTTGAAATTTTTATGGTGTGTTCTGGGTCTTGGTGCAGGTTCGATGGTGCGCAGTGGTTAAAAAGTCGTCAATTCGCCAACAGGGCATAGTGTTCGGTAATCGCACGAAAAACTAACCGGTTCGTACATTTTAATTGCTGGGTGTAGGCTAGGGGCCAATAATTTGCTGCAAATAAAAACTGCCGGGAGTCGCCCATGCAACGTTCCATTGCCACTGTTTCCTTGAGCGGCACCCTGCCGGAAAAGCTCGAAGCCATCGCCGCTGCCGGGTTCGACGGGGTGGAGATCTTCGAGAACGACCTGTTGTATTACGACGGCAGCCCGCGGGAAGTTAGGCAGATGTGCGCCGACCTGGGCATTGCCATCACCTTGTTCCAGCCGTTCCGCGACTTTGAAGGATGCCGCCGCGACCGCCTGGCGCGCAACTTGGAGCGCGCCGAACGCAAATTCGATTTGATGCAGGAGCTGGGCACCGACCTGGTGCTGGTGTGCAGCAATGCTTCGGCGGATTGCGTGGGCGATGAGCGCATTTTGCTCGATGACCTCAGCTTGCTGGCCGAGCACGCCGGTCGCCGTGGTTTGCGTATCGGCTATGAAGCGCTGGCCTGGGGCAAACATGTGAACACCTGGCAGCAGGTGTGGAACCTGGTGCGCCAGGTCGATCATCCAAACCTGGGCGTGTTGCTCGACAGCTTCCACACGCTGTCGCTCAAGGGCGATCCTAGCGGCATCGCCGACATTCCCGGCGACAAGATCTTCTTTGTGCAAATGGCCGACGCGCCGGTCCTGGCCATGGATGTGCTGGAGTGGAGCCGGCATTTCCGCTGTTTTCCGGGGCAGGGCGAATTTGACCTGGCAGGTTTTCTCGCGCCGATCATCAAAAGTGGCTACACCGGGCCGTTGTCCCTGGAGATTTTCAACGACGGTTTCCGCGCCGCGCCGACCCGCGCGAATGCGGCGGATGGCTTGCGTTCGCTGCTGTACCTGGAGGAGAAAACCCGCGAACGCCTCAAGCAGGAGGCGCCGGCCCAGCCCGTCGAGATTCTGTTTGATACCCCGGCGGCCAGTGAATACAACGGCATCGAATTCCTCGAGTTTGCCGTGGATGAAAGCCTCGGTGCCAAGCTGACCCACTGGCTGGAGCGCCTGGGGTTCGTCAAGGCTGGCCAGCACCGTTCCAAGAGCGTGAGCCTGCTGCGTCAGGGTGATATCAACCTGATCCTCAACTGTGAACCCTATTCGTTTGCCCACAACTTTTTCGAAGCCCACGGCCCGTCGTTGTGCGCCACGGCGATTCGGGTCAAGGACAGCGCCAAGGCGCTGGAGCGGGCAGTGGCCTACAAAGGCCAGCCGTATCGCGGGCTGGTCGGGCCTAACGAGCTGGAGCTGGCGGCGGTGCGTGCGCCAGATGGCAGCCTGATTTATCTGGTCGACCCTGCCGAGGGCGCGCTGTACGACACCGACTTCAACTTGCAAGCGGCAACGGCGTCCAGCGGCGGCCTGCTGCGCATCGACCATATGGCCATGGCCTTGCCGGCCGACAGCCTCGACAGTTGGGTGCTGTTCTACAAGAGCCTGCTGGATTTCGAAGCCGATGACGAAGTGGTGCTGCCCGACCCTTATGGCCTGGTGAAAAGCCGAGCGTTGCGCAGCCGTTGCAGCTCGATCCGCTTGCCGCTGAATATTTCCGAGAACCGCAACACGGCAATTTCCCACGCGCTGTCGAGTTATCGTGGTTCGGGCGTGCACCACATTGCTTTTGACTGCGCGGATATTTTCGCAGAGGTCAGCCGCGCCAAAGCGGCCGGCGTGCCGTTACTGGATATCCCGCTCAACTACTACGACGACCTGGCCGCACGGTTTGATTTCGACGATGAGTTCCTCAGCGAACTGGCGTACTACAACGTGTTGTACGACCGTGACGCCCAGGGCGGTGAGTTGTTTCATGTGTACACCGAGGCTTTTGAGGGGCGGTTTTTCTTCGAGATTATCCAGCGCAAAAACGGCTATGCCGGGTATGGCGCGGCCAACGTGGCGGTGCGCCTGGCGGCGATGGCCAAATCGCGCAGCGGTGCGGTACGTCAGGCGCGTTTATAACGGCCGGGCCAGGTGCTTCCTTCGGGAAGCGCCTCGGCCCATAATCGCCGCCTGCACAACAAAAATGGCCGTGAGCGCACCATGACCCTGACCCCCGACCTCTCCGCCGTGCCAGACACACCGCGCAAGAGTCGCAAGAACAACCCGGAAAAGACCCGCGAAAACATCCTGCAGGAAGCCATCGTCGAGTTTGTTCAGCAGGGCCTGTCCGGCGCGCGCGTGGATGCGATCGCCGAGCGTATCCACACCTCCAAACGCATGATCTATTACTACTTCGGCAGCAAGGAGCAGTTGTACGTCGAGGTGCTGGAAAAACTCTACGGCGATATCCGCAACACCGAAACCCGCATGAACCTCACGGCCCTGGAACCGCGTGAGGCGATCCGTCGTCTGGTGGAATTCACCTTTGATCACCACGACCAGAACGTGGATTTCGTGCGCATCGTCAGCATCGAAAATATCCACAACGCGGAATACGTGAAGCGCTCGGATTCGATCAAGGCGATGAACAGCAACATCCTCGAAGCACTGGGCGCCACATTGCGGCGGGGTGCCGAGATGGGGGTGTTTCGCGAAGGGCTGGAGCCTCTGGATGTGCACCTGCTGATCAACTCATTCAGCTTTTACCGGGTGTCCAACCGCCATACATTCAGTGAGATTTTTCAGATCGAGCTGTCCGATGAAGCGATTAAACAGCGGCACCGGGAGATGATTTGTGAGTCGGTGATGCGGTACTTGCAGGCTTGAATTCACCCGATTCCCAATCTGGAATGCAACCAGTGTGGGAGCTGGTTTGTTGTGGCGAGGGAGCTTGCTCCCGCTGACTGCGCAGCAGTCTCCGGCTTTTTTGGGGGCGCTTCGCACCCCAGCGCAAGCAAGCTTGCTCGCCACAACAAGCCAGCTCCCACATTTTTTGATTCAGTTTCGGCAGTCAGCTATTCATGCTCTGAAAGTGCGCCAGCATTCGCTGCACATCCGGTGTTTGGCCACTGAACAACTCAAACGCCTTCACCGCCTGAAACACCGCCATATTGCCGCCGTCCAGCGTTCGGCAACCCAGGGCGCGGGCGTTGCGCAGCAGTTCGGTTTCCAGCGGGAAATACACGATTTCCGCGACCCACAATTGGGCTCGCAACAGCGCAGGCGGTACCGGCGTGCCGGGCAGCTTGGCCATGCCCATGGGCGTGGTGTTCACCAAGCCATCCGCTTCGGCCATGGCGTTTTCCAGGTGGTTACCGACCTGGGCGCGACCGGCACCAAAGCGTTGCGCAAGGTTATCCACCAGGTCGCGGGCGCGGGCCATGTCCACGTCAAAAATACTCAAGTGCTGCACGCCTTCGGCCAACAAGGCATGGGCCACAGCTGCGCCCGCACCGCCGGCGCCCATCTGTACGACTCGCTCGCGCGCGACGTCATGCAAGTTGCGCCGGAAACCTTCGGCAAACCCCAGGCAATCCGTGTTGTGGCCAATGCGCTTGCCGTCCTTGAACACCACGGTGTTGACGGCGCCAATGCCTCGTGCCTCGTCAGACAATTCATCGAGCAATGCCAGCACTGCCTGCTTGCATGGGTAGGTAATGTTCAAGCCGGTAAAACGCATCAATTCAGCGGCGTCCAGCAGGTCGGGCAGGGCGTTGATGTTCAGTTGCAGCGCGTCCAGATCGATCAACTGATACAGGTAGCGCAAGCCTTGGGCGTCGCCTTCCTGTTCATGCAGGGCGGGCGTGCGGGAGGCTTGGATGCCGGCGCCGATCAGGCCGGCGAGGATGCGCGGTTTCATCGGGCGGATCCTTTGAGGGTGTGGCTGAAGTGTTCCAGCGCCAGGTGATAACCATGACTGCCGAAGCCTGCGAGCACCGCCTTGGCAATGGGCGACACAAACGAGTGATGCCTGAACGCCTCGCGCGCATGCACGTTGGATAAATGCACTTCGATCACTGGCACTTCACTGGCCACCAGTGCGTCGCGAATCGCTACGGAGGTGTGGGTCCAGGCCGCCGGGTTGATCACGATACCGGCGCAACGGGCGCGGGCACCGTGGATCCAGTCGAGCAGTTCACCTTCGTGGTTGGTCTGGCGAAATTCGATTTTCAGCCCGAGGTTTTCCGCGCTGCGACCGCACAGTGCGGCGATGTCGGCCAGGGTTTCATGCCCGTAGGTAGCAGGCTCGCGGGTGCCGAGCAGGTTGAGGTTGGGGCCGTTGAGCACCAGCACGATGGGCGGCATAAAGGTCTCTCCACACTTATTATTGGTTGTGCGGATAAAATGTACTGGATGGTTAATTTGGTCAATTGAAGGCGGCTGATGTGTTCGATTATCGAACGCTTATTCTGAGGCATACCGGCACAGCATCAGATTAGATATCAATTGAAAATCAACCTCGACGCCGGAATGGGCGAGCGCACGGCATGCGTATTTGCTGGCGCGGATTCAGTTGAAGTATTACGCGGGGTTGCTGAGCGAGCAGGACTTGCGGGCGTTGGCAGGGTAGTCCCAACCCTCGGCATGAGTGGTTACAACCCCGCATTCGCGGGGTTGTTCGTCGTTACTAATCTGTGAAACAGCTTCGCAAGGATGGAGCCGGTTGTCGGGTGCCACGGAAAATTGTTACCTGACGGAAAATAACCTAACGGATGGGTTACGATGAAAGTAGGTGCTTACAAGGGATATGTGATTTCAGTGCTTCTGCGGGATGAACACTGCCCGCCCCACGTTCATGTCAGGGGCAAGGCATGGGATGCGCGTTTTCGTTTCAGCTTCCTGGATGGGGATGTGGAGTTGTGGGATGTAGAGCCGGATCGCAGGCGGCCGCCTACTGCGCTCCTGAAGGAATTACGCGAGGCGATCATGCAGCGGCACTACCTGGCGCGTGCACGCCGGATCTGGTGGGAGAAACTGCAAACGGTTTGCCTGGAGAACCATTCCTGGGATTGGGACGCTGGTGAATTGGTTCAAGGGTTGGTTATTCGACGTGGTGTCTATGTCATCGCAAGCGCCCGGCACGATGTCGTAGAGCAAAGAACAATTTTGAATCTGGTCAGAGCGCCAGATTGCGTGGGGATTAATTTATGAAAATCGTAAAAGCCAAAGTCGTACCCTATAAGCCGCTCACTGACGCCGATGTCGACAAGGCTATCGCCCGTGGGCGCAAGCTCAAACGTCTGTACGCAAATGCCAGCAATGTGCGCTATGAACACGAGTGCATTTCCATCGGTTTCAGCGACGGCAGCCGCGTCATGTTGCCTGTAGCCGGGTTGCCGGAGTTCGAAGGGTTTTCCCTGGAGGACTTTCAGCAACTGGAGGTCGGCTTTGGCGGCAAGGCGCTGTGCTGTGAGGCGCAGGATCTGGACGTTTCGATCACCGGGCTCATCGCCACCAGCCAGCCCTTGATGGACCTGGCAACAAGCCTGGTAGCGTCGCGCAACGGTCGCAAGAGCAGCGCCGCCAAAACCGCCGCCGCCCGAGCCAATGGCAAGAAGGGCGGTCGGCCACGCAAGGAGCCGTTGGATAACGGTGATTCAACAGATGCATGAAAACCCAGTGTGGGAGCTGGCTTGCCTGCGATAGCGGTGTATCAGTTGACCGATGCAGGGCAGGCCTACCGCCATCGCAGGCAAGCCAGCTCCCACAGTTTACCGCCGGGTCAATAACACCCCGGATTCCATATGGTGCGTCCATGGGAACTGGTCAAACATTGCACACTGGGTAATCCGGTGCGTGTCATGCAGTTGCGCAATGTTCGCCGCCAACGTCTCCGGGTTGCAGGAGATGTACAGGATGTTGTCGAAGCGACGGGTCAGTTCGCAGGTGTCCGGGTCCATGCCGGCGCGCGGTGGGTCGACGAAGACGCTACCGAATTCGTAGCTCTTCAGGTCGATGCCGTGCAGACGGCGAAACGGCCGAACCTCGTTGAGCGCCTCGGTGAGCTCTTCGGCAGACAGGCGCACCAGCGTGACGTTATCCACTGTATTTTCATCGAGGTTGCTTAAGGCAGCATTCACCGAGGTCTTGCTGATTTCGGTGGCCAGTACCTTACGCACGCGGGTCGCCAGTGGCAGGGTGAAGTTGCCGTTGCCGCAGTACAACTCCAGTAAATCATCCGGGCGATCGCCCAGGGCTTCATAGGCCCAGTTGAGCATCTTCTGGTTCACGGTGCCGTTGGGCTGGGTGAACGCGCCCTCGGGTTGACGGTAGCTGAAGGTGCGCCCGCCGACGTCGAGTTTTTCCACCACGTAGTCGTGGCCGATCACATCGCGCTTGCCCTTGGAACGGCCGATGATGCTGACATTCAAGTCCGCCGCCAGCTTGTTCGCAGCCGTGTGCCAATGTTCGTCCAGCGGGCGGTGATAGCACAGGGTAATCATCGCGTCGCCGGCCAGTGTGGTCAGGAACTCCACCTGGAACAGCTTGTGGCTGAGGGCCGCGCTGGCTTGCCAGGCGGCTTTGAGTTGCGGCATCAGCTGGTTGATGCGCTGGCTTGCGATGGGGAACTCTTCGATCAGGATCGGCGTGCGCTTGTCGTCCTGGGAGAACATTGCGTAGTGGCGCTCACCGCCCTCGCGCCACAGGCGGAACTCCGCGCGCAGGCGGAAGTTCTGCAGCGGCGAATCGAAGACCTGCGGTTCGGGGGCGTCGAACGGTGCCAACAGGTCACGCAGACGCGTGACCTTGTCTTGCAGTTGAACGGTGTAGCTTGCGGCGTCAAAAGTCATGCGTTGAACCAGCCCAGCTTGATCACAAACAGAATCGACAGGATCACCAGTGCCGGGTTCAGCTCACGGTAGCGGCCCGAAAGCAGCTTGATGGCGGTCCAGGCGATGAAACCGAAGGCGATGCCGTTGGCAATGGAGTAAGTGAAAGGCATCGCCAGGGCGGTGACCACCACGGGCGCTGCAACGGTAATGTCATCCCAGTCGATTTCGGCCAGGCCCTGGGTCATCAGCACGGCCACGAACAGCAGCGCCGGCGCGGTGGCAAACGCTGGAACACTGGCGGCCAGTGGCGAGAAGAACAGCGCCAGCAGGAACAGGATGGCGACCACGATGGCGGTCAAACCGGTACGGCCACCGGCACTCACACCCGCAGCCGACTCGATGTAGCTGGTGGTGGTCGACGTACCCAGCAGCGAACCGGCCATGGCGGCGGTACTGTCGGCGATCAGTGCACGGCCCATTTTCGGCATGTGGCCGTCTTTGCCCATCAGGCCGGCGCGCTTGGCCACGCCGATCAGGGTGCCAGAGTTGTCGAACAGGTCAACGAACAGGAAGGCGAAGATCACGCTGACCAGGCCGATATCCAGCGCACCTTTGATATCCAGTTGCAGGAAGGTCGGGGCCAGGGACGGTGGCATCGAGGTTACGCCGCCGAACGGGGTGAACCCCATCGCGATAGACACGATGGTCACCGCCAGGATGCCGATCAGCACCGCACCGCGCACCGCCAGGGCTTCCAGCGCCACGATCAGCGCGAAACCCAAGGTAGCGAGGATCGGCGCCGGTTGTTTCAGGTCGCCCAGGCCGACCATGGTGGCCGGGTTGCTGACCACGATGCCGGCGTTGTGCAGGGCGATCAGTGCCAGGAACAGGCCGATACCGGCGGCAATCGCCGAGCGCAGCGGCAGCGGGATGCTGTTGATGATCCACTCACGGATGCGGAAGATCGACAGCAGGAAGAACAACACCGCCGAAATGAATACCGCGCCCAACGCGACTTGCCAGGTGTGGCCCATGTGCAGGACCACGGTGTAGGTGAAGAAGGCGTTGAGGCCCATGCCCGGTGCCAGCGCGATCGGGTAGTTGGCGATCAGGCCCATCACGGTCGAACCGATGGCGGCGGCCAGGCAGGTGGCGACAAACACCGCGCCCTTGTCCATGCCGGTCTCGCCGAGGATGCTCGGGTTCACGAACAGAATGTAGGCCATGGCCAGAAAGGTCGTGATACCCGCGAGAATCTCGGTGCGCACGTTGGTGTTGTGTGCTTTGAGTTGAAACAGCTTTTCCAGCATGCCGGCTCCCTGTGACGCTATTTTGCGTCGTTATTTGTTGACCTCTAAGTCAAAGCACAAACTGCGCCAAGCGCCTGTGGTTTCAGAGAGGATCGGAAAAAGCGGCGCATGATACCAGCAGCCGACGCGATGTGGCGGATAGGCTGCGTATTCTCGAATCTGGCCTTGAGGCATACTGCGCCGACGTTAAATACAGGGTCGTTCTCAGCATGAAAAAAGCCAACGCCAGCAGTCTAGCTCTGTTCGCCGCAATCGGCCTGGGGCTTGTGGCACCGGTGTGGGGCGCGGCTGCACCGCCGTTGAGCGAGGTGCGGGTGTTCAAGGTCGAGTCGGCGCGTTGCACGGAAACCATCCCCACAGATGTGACGACCACCCAGATGTGTACTCATCGTGGGCCGACCAAGGTCTCGGTGATGGAGGTCGGCCTGGGCAAAAGCCCGATGGGGCGCTTCAATGGCGCCGAATTGAATGGGCAACGCACGCCGGTCTGTCAGGTGGGCAACATCAGCGAAGTCTGTAACGGCGCAGGCACTGTGATGGGCTACATCTATGTGTTTGACTTGAATGTCCAGGCCCAAGGCTGGTTTGAATTCAGCAATATCTCGATCAATGGCCCGCAAAACACGTTGAAGCTCTTGTTCAACATCCTCTGATCAATCCCCTTGAACGCTCACTACCTCGGGAAGTCGTAGCCCTTAGACGGCGACTTTCCTGAACGCCGCGGAAGTGCACCAACCCGTGAGGTGTTTATGAGCGCGACCCCCAATGGCGCGACGACCAAACCGTTCGTCAGCCACCCGATACGCCTGACCCTGAATGGCCAAGACCGCCAGCTGCAGGTGTTGCCCTGGACCACCTTGCTGGACCTGCTGCGCGAACAGCTGGATCTGGTGGGTAGCAAAAAAGGCTGCGACCACGGCCAGTGCGGCGCCTGCACGGTGTTGCGCGATGGCAAACGCATCAACGCCTGCCTGACCCTGGCGGTGATGTGCGACGGTGCCGAGGTGACCACCATCGAAGGCCTGGCCGACGGCGACCAGTTGCACCCGATGCAGCAGGCTTTTATCCAGCGTGACGCGTTCCAGTGCGGCTACTGCACGCCGGGGCAGATTTGCTCCGCCGTCGGCCTGGCCAATGAAGGCCGCGCCCACAACACCGCGCAAATTCAGGAACTGATGAGCGGCAACCTGTGCCGCTGCGGGGCCTACAGCAATATTCGCGATGCCATTGAAGACGTTGTGCTGGGAGGTGACCAATGAACCCCTTCCAGTACAGCAAGCCGGCCGATGTGCAGGAAGCCGTGCACCTGAGCAGCGCGACGTCGCGGTTTATCGCCGGCGGCACCAACCTGTTGGACCTGATGAAAGAAAACATCAGCCGCCCCGAACACCTGATCGACATTACCGGCTTGGCGCTGCATGGCGTAGAAGCGACTGCCGACGGCGGGGTGATGATCGGCGCGTTGGTCAGCAATGCCGACCTGGCCTGGCACCCGCTGATCGAGGCGAGCTACCCATTGCTGTCCCAGGCCATTCTGGCGGGCGCCTCGCCGCAACTGCGCAATATGGCCAGTACCGGCGGTAACTTGTTGCAACGTACCCGTTGCTACTATTTCTACGATGCCAGCGTGCCATGCAACAAGCGTGAACCTGGCAGCGGCTGCCCGGCGCGCACCGGGTTGAACCGCATTCATGCGATCCTCGGTGCCAGCGAACATTGTGTGGCTACCCATCCCTCGGATATGTGCGTCGCCCTCGCAGCGCTGCAGGCGCGGGTGCATGTAGAAGGGCGTGGCGGCGCGCGGGTGATCGAGTTTGCCGACTTTCATCGATTGCCCGGCGATACGCCTGAGCGCGACAACCTGCTGGCCGACGATGAGCTGATCACCGCCATCGAACTGCCGCCTGATCATCTCGCCAGCCATAGCCACTACCTGAAAATTCGTGACCGTGCGTCCTACGCCTTCGCGCTGGTCTCCGTTGCCGCCGCGCTGGAGCTTGCGGGCGACACCATCGTCGATGCGCGCCTGGCCCTTGGCGGTGTGGCCCACAAACCTTGGCGCGATCGCGCGGTGGAAGCCGCGCTGATCGGGCAAGCGGTCAGCCGCGAAACCTTCAGCCAGGCCGCTGACGCCTTGCTGCAAGACGCTGAACCCTTGGAACACAACAGCTTCAAAATCAAGCTGGCACGCCGCGCAATCATCCGTGCCCTGAGCGACGCCGCTGTCGCAGGAGAACGCCCATGACCGCCGTCGGCAAACCCCTGGACCGCGTTGACGGTCTGCTCAAGGTCACCGGGCAGGCGCGTTATGCCGGTGAGTTTCCAGGCAACGACCTGCTGCATGGCAGTGTCGTCTCAAGCACGATTGCCAAGGGCCGGGTAATCCGGATCGACGCGTCCAAAGCCCTGGCGCTGCCGGGCGTGGTCAGGGTGCTTGATCATCTGAACCGGCCCAAACTCGCCAGCTACGATGAGGCTTTCGCCGATGCCGATGCAGCCGACGGCTCGCCGTTTCGCCCGCTGTATAACGACCGCGTGCTTTATAACGGGCAACCCCTGGCCCTGGTAATCGCCGACAACCTTGAACTGGCGCGACACGCTGCCTCGCTGGTTGAGATCGAATACGCGAGCGAGGCTTTTGCCACCGACCTCGCGGCCCTGCAGGAACAGGCGCACCCATCGCCGCAAACGCCGCCCAAGCCACGCGGTAACTTCCCGGCCGAGTGGGCTGCTGCCGCTGTCAGCCTGGATATGCACTACAGCACGCCCATCGAGCACCACAACCCGATGGAACCCCACGCCAGCACCGTGCTGTATCAGCCGGACGGCACCCTGCATATCCACGACAAGACCCAAGGCCCGCAGAACTGCCAGGCGTATGTGCAAAAAGTCTTCGGCCTGGATAAAAGCCAGGTAAGGATCTTCGCTGCGTTCGTCGGCGGTGCCTTTGGCTCGGGCCTGCGCCCGCAGTATCAACTGCCTCTGTCGGTGATGGCAGCGCTGGCGCTCAAGCGTTCGGTGCGCGTTACCCTGACCCGGCAACAGATGTTCACGTTCGGCTACCGCCCGCGCACCCTGCAGCGTTTGCAACTGGGCGCTGCTGCCAATGGCCGCCTGTTGGCGTTGGGCCACACAGCGATTGGCCAGACCTCGCGCTTCGAGGATTTCAGCGAACATGTGGTGGAGTGGAGCGGCATGCTCTACCACTGCGACAACGTGCAATTGACCTACAAACTGGTTCCCCTGGACGTGTCCACGCCGATGGACATGCGCGCGCCGGGCGCCGCGCTGGGCGTGATCGGCCTGGAATGTGCGATGGATGAACTGGCCTGCGCCCTGGGGATGGACCCTGTGCAACTGCGCCTGATCAACTACGCCGAGCGCAACCAGAACGAAGACAAACCCTGGTCGAGCAAAGCCCTGCGCGAGTGTTACCGCGAAGGTGCCGAGCGCTTCGGCTGGAGCCAGCGCAACCCCGAGCCGCGCAGCATGCGTGATGGCAACCAGTTGATCGGTTGGGGTATGGCCGGTGGTGTATGGGAGGCCCTGCAGATGAAGGCCAGCGCCAAGGCGCAGTTGGATGCCCAAGGCCAATTGACCGTCAGCAGCGCCACCACCGATATCGGCACGGGCACGTATACGGTAATGACGCAGATTGCCGCGCAAACCAGCGGTGTGGCGATGGCCGATGTGCGTTTTCTGCTCGGCGATTCGTCGTTACCCACGGCACCGTTGCAGGGCGGCTCGTTTACCGTGTCGTCTGTCGGCACTGCCGTGCAGCAGGCCTGCGAAGCGCTGAACGCCAAGCTGCTGGCGGTTGCCCGGCAGACTTACCCGGTGTTCAAAGCGGCAGAAACGGTGCGCTTTGAAGACGGCCAGTTGCACACCGGTGATGTGAGTGTGTCCTTGGCACAACTGGTCAAGGACAGTGGCGAAGAAGTGCTCGCTGTTCAGGTTGACAGCCAACCGGACAAAAAGCGTGAAGGCTATGCGACGGCGACCCATTCGGCAGTGTTTGTCGAGGTTCAGGTAGATGAAGACCTGGGCACCATCAAGGTGCGTCGGGTGGTCAGCGCTATTGCGGCCGGGCGGGTGGTCAACCCGAAGATGGCCCGCAGCCAGATCCTCGGCGGCGTGGTCTGGGGCATCGGCATGGCCCTGCATGAAGAAACCCAGGTCGACCATCAACTGGGGCGCTACATGAACCACAGCCTGGCCGAGTACCACATCCCGGTGAATGCCGACATCGGCGACATAGAGGTGATTTTTGTCGACGAACACGACGAAATCGTCAACGCCCTGGGCTCCAAGGGTGTGGGTGAAATCGGTATTGTCGGGGTGGCGGCAGCGGTGGCGAATGCGATCTACCATGCCACTGGCAAGCGGGTGCGGGAGTTTCCTGTCACGCTGGATAAGGTGCTGTAACCCGGTCTTCGAACCACAGAAGATCAAAATGTGGGAGCTGGCTTGCCTGCGATAGCTATCTGTCAGCCAATCATATGTTGGCTGAGACACCGCCATCGCAGGCAAGCCAGCTCCCACATTGCCTGTTTTTCAACCGGCTTATAGCTTGGCTTCCTCCACCGGCACATGCATCCGATCGCGGTTGGCCAGGGTCGGAAACAGCTTTATCCACACCCCCGTCACCAACAGCGTACCAATCCCGCCCATGACCACGGCGGGCACGGTGCCGAACCAGTGGGCGGTAATCCCCGATTCAAACTCGCCCAGTTGGTTGGATGCGCCGATAAACAGGCCGTTGACCGCACTGACCCGCCCGCGCATTTCATCCGGGGTCTCCAACTGCACGAACGAAGCGCGGATCACCATGCTGATCATGTCCGCCGCGCCCAGCACCACCAGCACCGCCAAGGAGAACCAGAACGACGTCGACAGGCCGAACGCAATGGTTGCCACGCCAAACACACCGACGGCGGTAAACATCACGCGCCCGACATGCCGGTCTACCGAGAACCTCGCCAGCCACAGCGACATCAACAACGCGCCCACCGCTGGCGCCGAACGCAACAGACCCAGGCCCCAGGCGCCGGTCAGCAGGATGTCCTTGGCGAACACCGGCAGCAACGCTGTGGCGCCGCCCAGCAGTACGGCAAACAGGTCCAGCGAAATGGCGCCGAGAATGTCCGGGCGGCTGCGAATAAAGCGGATCCCGGCCAGCAGCGAATCCATCGTGGCCTTGGCTTTATTGAGCGGTGTCTGGCGCGCGGGCAGGTTGAGGGTCAGCCCGCAGGCGATCAGGTACAGCACCACGGTTGGGCCATACACCCACACGCTGCCAAACGCATAGAGCAAGCCGCCCAACGCTGGCGCGACGATGGTGGCCAGTTGCTGCGCCGATTGCGACGAGGCCACGGCACGCGGGAACAGCGCGCTCGGCACGATGCTCGGCAGCAGCGCCTGGGTGGTGGGCATCTCAAACGAGCGTGCGGCGCCGAGCAGGAACGCGAGGATAAAGATCATCTCGCGGGTCACGTTGCCGGTCAGGCCGCCGATGGCCAGGGACAAGGCAATCAATGCCTGCACGGTCTGGCAGATGGCGGCGACTTTGCGCCGCTCATAGCGATCGGCCACGTGGCCTGTGTGCAACATGAACAGAACGCGCGGAATGAACTCCACCAGGCCTACCAGGCCCAGGTCCAGCACATTGCCAGTCAGTTGATAGAGGTTCCAGCCGATGGCCACGGTAAGCATCTGGAAACCGCTGGCGGTAAAGATCCGGGCCAGCCAGAACGCGATGAAAGGGCGGTGGTGGCGCAACAGCAATGCGGGTTCACTGGGCATCGGGAAGTCAGGTCTGGAGCAGAGGGTGCAGGCAGATTAGCATCAAGCTGTAACAAATAGTTGCAAGAACTGAGCTGAGACAACCTGTCACGCGTCAATGAACCACACGGCTTTCGTCCGAAAATGGGACTACTCTTTGAGCAATGCTTGATCCAGATCAAAACCGGCCCCGGGATTGATCTGGCGGCCGCAAGGCCAGGATCCCTACGTGATGGGTAAAAAAAGAAACGAATTGAAATTCGCCACACTCCATATCCGTGGGGGCAGTGGGTGCAGGCTCCCGCCAGCAGCCGGTATTACCTGACAGAGGAAGACTTATGTTCGGTTTGGAGGCGCTAGATCTCGCCCGAATTCAATTCGCGTTCACCATCTCGTTTCACATCCTGTTCCCGGCGATCACCATCGGCCTGGCCAGTTATCTTGCGGTGCTGGAAGGCTTGTGGCTCAAGACTCACAACGACACCTACCGTGACCTCTACCATTTCTGGTCGAAGATCTTTGCCGTCAACTTCGGCATGGGGGTGGTTTCGGGCTTGGTCATGGCTTACCAGTTCGGTACCAACTGGAGCCGTTTCTCGGACTTTGCCGGCGCCGTTACCGGACCGCTACTTACCTACGAAGTGCTCACGGCCTTCTTCCTGGAGGCGGGTTTCCTCGGGGTGATGCTGTTCGGCTGGAACAAGGTGGGGCGCAAGCTGCACTTCTTTGCCACGGTGATGGTGGCCGTCGGTACGCTGATTTCGACCTTCTGGATTCTGGCTTCCAACAGCTGGATGCAGACGCCGCAAGGCTTTGAAATTATCGATGGCCGGGTGATTCCTACCGACTGGCTGGCGGTGATCTTCAACCCGTCGTTCCCCTATCGCCTGATGCACATGGCTACGGCAGCCTTTGTGGCCACGGCGTTCTTCGTCGGCTCTTCGGCGGCCTGGCACTTGTTGCGCGGCAAGGACAACCCGGCGATCCGCACCATGCTGTCGATGGCGATGTGGATGGCCCTGATTGTGGCGCCTATCCAGGCGGTGATCGGTGACTTCCATGGCCTCAACACCTTGAAGCACCAACCGGCGAAAATTGCCGCGATTGAAGGCCACTGGGAAAATATCGGCAATGAGCCGACGCCGCTGATCCTGTTCGGCTGGCCCGACATGAAGGCCGAGAAAACCAAATACGCGGTCGAAATTCCGTACCTCGGCAGCCTGATCCTGACCCACTCCCTGGACAAGCAGGTGCCGGCGCTCAAGGAGTTCCCGCCTGAAGATCGCCCCAATTCGACCATTGTGTTCTGGTCGTTCCGGGTCATGGTCGGCCTGGGCTTCCTGATGATCTTCACCGGTCTGTTCAGCCTGTGGCTGCGCCGGGGCGACAAGATGTACACGTCCAAGCCGTTCCTGTACCTGGCGTTGTGGATGGGCCCGTCCGGCCTGATCGCGATTCTTGCCGGTTGGTTTACCACCGAAATCGGCCGACAGCCGTGGGTGGTCTACGGGTTGATGCGCACGGCGGATGCTTCCTCCGGGCATAGCCTGGCGCAGATGACCATTACGCTGGTGCTGTTTGTGGTGGTGTACTTCGCGCTGTTCGGCGCCGGGTTGGGCTACATGATGCGCCTGGTGCGCAAAGGCCCGCAGACCCACGAGGGCAGCGAGCCAACCCATGGTGGCCCTGGCCAGAAACGTACACCGGCCCGTCCGTTGTCCGCCGCCGATGATGGCAGCGACGACGACCACACCCACATCCAGCACAAGGGGAATTGAGATGGGTATTGATCTTCCGCTGATCTGGGCCGTGATCATCATCTTCGGCATCATGATGTACGTGGTGATGGACGGTTTCGACCTGGGCATCGGCATCCTCTTTCCGTTTATCCCCGGCAAAGTCGACCGCGATGTGATGATGAACACCGTCGCGCCGGTATGGGACGGCAACGAAACCTGGCTGGTACTCGGCGGCGCGGCGCTGTTCGGCGCGTTCCCGCTGGCCTATTCGGTGGTGTTGTCGGCGTTGTACCTGCCACTGATCCTGATGCTGATCGGGCTGATCTTCCGGGGCGTGGCCTTCGAGTTCCGCTTCAAGGCCAAGGACGACAAGCGTCACCTCTGGGACAAGGCGTTTATCGGTGGCTCCATCGCCGCGACGTTCTTCCAGGGGGTGGCGCTGGGGGCGTTTATCGATGGCATTCCGGTGGTGAATCGCCAGTTTACCGGCGGTTCGCTGGATTGGCTTACGCCATTCACCCTGTTCTGTGGCGTTGCATTGGTGGTCGCCTATGCCTTGCTCGGCTGCACCTGGCTGATCATGAAAACCGAAGGCAAGTTGCAGGAGCAGATGCACAACCTGGCGCGGCCATTGGCGTTTGTGGTGCTGGCAGTGATCGGTATCGTCAGTGTGTGGACGCCGCTGGCGCATCCGGAAATCGCTTCACGCTGGTTCACCCTGCCGAACCTGTTCTGGTTCCTGCCGGTGCCGATTCTGGTGCTGGTGACCATGTACGGGTTGATCCGCGCCGTGGCGCGTAATGCCCACTACACGCCGTTCCTGCTGACGCTGGTGCTGATCTTCCTCGGCTACAGCGGCTTGGGCATCAGCCTGTGGCCGAACATCATTCCGCCTTCCGTGTCGATCTGGGACGCCGCTGCTCCACCGCAGAGCCAGGGCTTCATGCTGGTGGGCACGTTGTTCATCATCCCGTTTATCCTGGGCTACACCTTCTGGAGCTACTACGTGTTCCGCGGCAAGGTCACCCACGAAGACGGCTACCACTAGGAGGGTCGTTGTATGTCCGGCAAACCTTCGTTACACGAGATTGAACAGGCCGAGAAACAGCCGTTATGGCGGCGCCTGGGGTGGCTGGCGATGATCTGGACCGGCAGCGTGCTGGCCCTGTTCGTCGTGGCCAGCCTGATGCGCATGTTCATGAATGCGGCCGGCCTGACCACTCACTGATATCCCGATCCGGGCTTTGCGGCCCGGTTTTCCAGCCCTCGCTACGAGGGCTTTTTTATTTGCGGGCTTTGAGAATGACGAACTTCGGCGTGGCGGCTACTTGTTCAACGCCACGGAACAAACGCGCCAATTTGCTGTGATAACCCAGGTGGCGGTTGCCGACGATATAAAGGGCACCGCCCACTACCAGGGCTTCGCGCGCCTGCTGGAACATGCGCCAGGCCAGTAAGTCGCCGACCACCTGCTGCTGGTGGAACGGCGGGTTACACAGCACCACGTCCAGTGACTGGGCTTCCTGGCCGGCGAGGCCATCGGCGGCGCGTACGCTTACATCGCGCGTACCGAAGGCAGCCTGCCAGTTTTCGACCGCCGACTGCACGGCCATGTAGGACTCATCCACCAGGGTGTACTGCGCGTCGGTGTTTTGCAGGGCACTGGCGATCGCCAACACGCCGTTTCCGCAGCCCAGGTCCGCCACGCGGGCGCTGCCGAGATTGTTTGGCAGGTGCGGGAGGAAGGCACGGGTGCCGATGTCCAGGCCTTCGCGGCAGAACACGTTGGCGTGGTTCAACAGCTCGATGGCCGGTGCGTCCAGGGTGTAGCGGGTAGGGTAGGGCGAGACGGCGGCCGGGCGGGCGTCCACCGTGGCGATCAGCAAACGGGCTTTTTTCAGGGCAAGGGACGCGTGCATCGGGCCGATATAGCGCTCCAGCAACTCGCCCGCCGCCCGTGGCAGGTGCTTGACCATCGCGCCGGCAATCACCTGGGCGCCTGGCGCCAGTTGCCCTTGCAGGCGGATCAACTGCTCCTCCAAAAGGGCCAGGGTCTTTGGCACGCGGATCAGCACGCGGTCGAACGGCCCGGTCGGGACCTGGCTGGCGGGGACGAATGCTACGGCATCAAAAGCTTTGCCATTGCGCACCAGGTTTTTCTCCAGACCCTGGGCTGCCAGAAACGAGTCACCGCTGGACGTCACGTGCACCCGGCCTTCGAGGCTGGCCGCCAAGGCGCCGAAGCTGTCGTTGAGCACCAGCACGCAGGTAGCGGCGCCGGGCTGCTGCTCGGCCAGGTAGCTGAGCAGGTACTCATCGGCAGCATCAAAGGCCTGCAACGGGTCATTGTGTTGCTCAGGCTGGCGAATCAGGTCGAGCTGGGCGAAGGG
>NZ_WKDB01000023.1:0-91025 GCF_021606215.1 Pseudomonas sp. PA-5-4B
GACACGAGGAGAGCTATGTAACTCAGCGAGACAGTGGGGGTCCAGATATAGGAAGTGCTGAAAGAAGAACTGAAAAGGTCAGAGAAGAGTGAATGGTAGTGTTTTTTTTTTCCAAGAAAAAGACGGCATACGAGTTTAATCTCGTTGTCTCGTGGGCTGGGAGATGTTTAAAAGAGACGGCAGGTATACTGCGCGCCAGCGTGGCCCGCAAGCCGGCCACCGCCTCATCTTCTGCACGCCCCGGAGCTTCCATGACTTCCCCGACACAACCCCCTGTTGACGCGGCCGACCTCGTCGATCCGGCCGACGCTCAAAGCGTTGAAAAAGCCGAGATCCCGGCGTTCAAGTTTCCGTTCAAGCCGGGTGAACTGGCTGGGGCCAAAAACGCCGCCCAGCCTTGGTACAAGAATGGCGCCAAGAACGGCCACACCAAGTCGCCAGGCATGGCGCCGCCGGGCACTCGCCGCTCGATGGGTAAACGCTGAGAATAGAACGACCAGCGTTTTATCAGGTGCGGACTACAACACCTGCTGATATTTCCGATTGAAGACCCGCGACCGTTTCTAGAAAGCTTGCACAGCCTTGATTCCATCCCGACCGTTCAGATCGGGCGGGTGGCCAAGGCTGGTCTTTCTGGAAAAGGATGTTTCCCGTGGCTCTGATACCCCTGTGTGCAGCACTTGCCCTTTTGCTGTCGATCGACGCCGTGGCCGACGATGATCAACCCCGGCGCGAAATCCGCTTCGCTGTTGCCGCGCAGTTTCCGCCCTTTCAGAGTCGTAGCCCGCAAGGTCAATTGGTGGGCTTGAACATCGACTTGGGCAACGCCTTGTGTACACAGTTGAATGTGCGCTGCACCTGGGTCGACCAGGTGTTTGTCGAAGACTTCCCGGCCCTCGAAGCCCGGCAGTTCGATGCGATCATGGGCATTGCCGCCACCTCGGGGCGGCGGCGGTGGGTGGGGTTCACCGATAATCTCTACCCTTTTACCACGCGTTTGGTGGCCCGTAAGGCGTCCGGCCTGTTACCCGACACACGCTCGCTCAAGGGTAAGCGTGTCGGTGTGCTGCTGGGCAGCAATCGCGAAGCCTTTGCGCGGTCGCAGTGGGCACCGGCGGGCGTCATCATCAAAAGTTTCTGGCTCAATGACGAACTGGCCCGCAGTCTGGTAGCCGGCAAGATTGATGCGACGCTGCAAGGCACTGTGGAAATTCGCAGTGCACTGCTCGACACCCCGGTTGGCCAGGATTTCGACTTCATGGGGCCGCCCTTGTCCGGTGAACTCTTAGGCAATGGCATTGCCATTGCTGTGCGCAAGTTTGACTCCACTTTGCGCAACGACCTCAATCACGCGCTTGAGCAACTGATGCACAACGGTGAATACCAGCGGATTCTGGCGCCTTATCACTTGGATGAGCCGCCCTCCACTCAATGATGGCCAATTAATTGCGGCACGTGAGCAGGCCCCGTGTTTTGCAAGCCATGGCCAACAGGCGGGCCTACCCGTTCAACTGTGGGAGCTGGCTTGCCTGCGATGGCATCACTTCGGTGTACCTGGTGTGCCGAGTTGCCCGCATCGCAGGCAAGCCAGCTCCCACATCCACACTGGCCGCATCGAGCCTAAGCCGCCCTCAACGAGATAAACGCATAGTTGGCCGGCACCTCAGTGGCAATCTGCGCCCCCGCATCCAGCACCTGTTCGGCGATGTCCATGCCGGAGACGTGAAACACCCACTCATTAGCCACCGATGGTTGCTCAATCGCCAACTCAATCGCCTGCGCAAAGGCAGCCATATCCGGCAAATACGCGGTAAACCCATCGCCCTTGAGCGCCGTGGTACGAATACCCAGCAAGGCGCACACGGCCTCCTTGGTCTGCACATCGTCACGGTCGGCCTGGCGTGAGCGGCGGATCAGCTCAGCCAGTTCTGCATCCATCAACTCACCGCCGACGATCAGCGCCGGCCCCTGTTCCCAGGATTCTGGCGGGCAATCCTTGGCGGCGGGGTTCAATGGGATATGCGGGTTGATTTCCATCGGGTAGATGCGACACACCAGTGGGCGACGCTCATAGATGCCACAACGGTTGTCTTCGTCAAGATTGCGGCAACGCCCGGCGTTGTAGGCGGCAAAGGTGATTGCCACAAACGCCTCGGTATTGCCGCTCGGCACTACCACTGAACGGCGTTCGGCATGCTCGCGTTGTTGCACCGGCAAGCCCAGGCCGGTGCCAAGAAAGCCCTCCACCAGCACGATGACGTTACCGCCGTCAGCCGCCCAACTGCGGGCTTCTTCGAGGGTCAGGGGAACGTGATGGTCGCTGCAGCATTTGCCGCAACCCACGCAGGAAAAGTGAGTATTCATGGAGGATCTGTCACCAGGCAAGGTCAGAGGGCACTCTTGAACGGTGACGGGTTTTTGCCTCTATTCACTGTTCAGGCTCAGTGGAAGCAAGTTATGCGCCAGTGCCGGTCAGTCCTCGGGTACCTGGTCGCGCAGCACAAACACCATGCCGGCACTTTCATACAACTGTCGGGCGCGTTGGTTGGTTTCCAGCACCTTCAGGTCCACACAGGGCTCGCCGCGTTGCTTGAACACGTGGAAGGTATGCAGCAACAAGGCACGCCCCAGCCCCTGGCCTTGGGCGCACGGATGGACCGAGAGGTTCTTGATAAACGCGCTGGTCCAGCACTGGGCCACGCCAAGAATGCCGTCTGCGTTACTGGCCACCAGGCATAGCGTGGGGTCGAACTCGGCGTCGGTGACGAACTGCCGGCGCCATTCTGCCAGGCTGGGGACACGGCCGCCGCCCTGTTCCTGGGTCATGCGCAATACGGCATGGATGGCCGGGGCCAGCTCATCGCGGTAATGATCCAGCCGGGTATTGGCCGGCCACTGCGGTGCTGGCAGGCTGGTAGTAAGGTCGCGGCGCAGCAGTTGGAAATACTCCGCCACCGCTTACAGGCCTTTTTGCGCCACAGTTTGCGCGGCAACCACCAGGCATTTGGTCAGCTCGGGCGACGAGAACTTGGTGAGCACCGCATCGGCACCGGCCAGGCGGGCCTTCTCGCTGTTCATCGCGCTGTCCAGGGAGGTGTGCAGCAGCACGTAAAGCTCCTGGAAGTCCGGGGTTTCGCGCAGGGTGCGGGTGAGGGCGTAACCGTCCATTTCGGACATCTCGATGTCCGACACCACCACGTTGATCTGCTCGACCGTGCCTTGCAGCTCCAGCAGCACATCAATGGCTTCCTTGGCACTGCGCGCGGTGTGGCACGTCAGGCCGAGGTTGCGCAGGGTGTGTACCGATTGCTGCAGAGCCACCTGGCTGTCGTCCACCACCAGGATTCGCGCGTTGCCGAGCACTTCGGCTTCTTCCATGGTCAAGTCGGTCGGCGCCGCTTCAACGGGGGCCGGGGCAATGCCGTGGATGACCTTTTCGATATCCAGCACCTGCACCAGGCCGCCTTCGACCTGAGTCACGCCGGTGATAAACGAGCGATTGCCGCCGGAGCCATAGGGCGGCGGGCGGATGTCGGTGGTCAGGCAATGCACAATCTTGCTCACCGCCTGCACATGCAGGCCCTGCTTGGAACGGCTGACATCGGTGACGATCAGGCAGCCGCCGTTCGGGTCTTGCAGCGGCATCTCACCGAGGGCGCGGCTCAGGTCGATCACCGACAGCGAGGCACCGCGCAGGGTGGCGATGCCTTTGACGTGCGGGTGCGACTCCGGCAGCTTGGTCAGCGGTGGGCAGGGGATGATTTCACTGACTTTGAGCAGGTTGATGGCCATCAGCTTGCCGCTGCGCAAGGTAAAGAGCAGAAGCGAGAGTGAATCTGCGCGGGCTTTGGTGGTGGACATAAAAACCTTCTGTGGATCAGGGATGACGATCTATGGAAGGTTATCGACTCGGGGGAGCCAGGCTTTAACCGGATTTTGTGTCGGGCTGGGCTTGTGTGGGAGCTGGCTTGCCTGCGATGCAGGCACCTCGGTCTACCAGTTGCACTGAGGTGATGCCATCGCAGGCAAGCCAGCTCCCACACAAAACCCATCCCATATGAGATCGGCGTCAGCCCTTCCAGACCTGCGGGTTCACCAGATCCTGCGGACGTTGCCCCAGCAAGGCGCTGCGCAGGTTGTCCAGGGCGCGATTGGCCATGGCTTCACGAGTTTCATGCGTAGCCGAGCCGATATGCGGCAGGGTCACCGCATTGCTCAGTTGGAACAGCGGCGATTCGGCCAGCGGCTCTTGCTCATACACATCCAGCCCGGCGCCACGGATTTTCTGGGTTTGCAGCGCCTCAATCAGCGCCGGTTCATCCACCACCGGCCCACGGGAAATATTGATCAGGATCGCACTGGACTTCATCAGCCCCAATTCGCGGGTGCTGATCAAGTGGCGGGTCTTGTCGCTCAACGGCACCACCAGGCAGACAAAATCCGCCTCGGCCAGCAACTGGTCCAGGCTGCGCAACTGCGCGCCCAGCTCCTGCTCCAGCTGGGTCTTGCGGCTGTTGCCGCTGTACAGAATCGGCATATTGAAGCCCAGGCGCCCACGCCGGGCCACGGCTGCGCCGATATTGCCCATGCCCACTATGCCGAGGGTCTTGCCGTGTACATCGCAGCCAAACAGTGGCGCGCCAACACTGGCTTTCCACTGGCCGGCCTTGGTCCAGGCATCCAGTTCGGCCACGCGGCGCGCACTGCTCATCAGCAGGGCGAAGGCCAGGTCGGCGGTGCTTTCGGTGAGTACGTCCGGGGTGTTGGTGAGCATGATCCCGCGCTCGTTGAAGTACGGCACGTCGTAGTTGTCGTAACCCACCGACACGCTGGACACCACTTCCAGCTTGCTCGCGCCTTCCAGCTGCGCACGCCCCAGCTTGCGGCCTACGCCAATCAGGCCATGGGCGTGGGGCAGGGCTTCATTGAATTGAGCATTGATGTCACCCAGCTTGGGGTTTGGCGCGATGACCTCGAAGTCCTGTTGCAGGCGTTCGATCATTTGCGGGGTGACACGGCTGAAGGCGAGGACAGTCTTTTTCATTGCAGAACTCCGCTCAAAATGTGGGAGCTGGCTTGCCTGCGATGCTGGCGCCTCGGTGTATCAGCAGTACCGAGGCGATGCTATCGCAGGCAAGCCAGCTCCCACAGTAAATGGATGGTGTTTGTGGGTCCGTATTCCAAAATCAGTTCGCCAGGCGTGTGCCGCCCAGGCTGCCACTCAACTCATACGCCACCAACTCCGCCTGATGCGCCGCCAGAATCTCCGGCAACGACCCTCTCAGGTATTCCACCCAGGTCTTGATCTTCGCATCCAGGTACTGGCGCGAGGGGTAGATGGCATACAGGTTCAGCTCCTGCGAGCGGTAGTTGGGCATCACCCGCACCAGCGTGCCGTTACGCAAACCCTCAATAGCCGCATACACCGGAAGCAGGCCGACGCCCATGCCGCTGGTGATCGCGGTTTTCATCGCATCAGCCGAGTTGACCAGGAACGGCGAAGTGTTGATCGCCACGCTTTCCTGGCCTTCGGGGCCGTTGAAGGTCCATTTGTCCAGCTGGATCACCGGGCTGACCAGGCGCAGGCAGGCGTGGTTGAGCAAATCCTGGGGCCGCTGTGCGCAACCTTTGGCCTTGACGTAATCCGGCGAGGCACACGCGATGCTGTAGGTGATGCCCAGGCGCTGGGACACAAAACCCGAATCCGGCAGTTCACTGGCCAACACGATGGACACGTCGTAACCCTCGTCGAGCAGGTCCGGCACGCGGTTGGCCAGGGTCAGGTCGAAGGTCACGTCGGGGTGGGTGCGACGGTAACGGGCAATTGCGTCAATCACGAAATGCTGGCCGATGCCGGTCATGGTATGCACTTTCAGCTGCCCGGCGGGGCGTGCGTGGGCGTCGCTGGCTTCGGCCTCGGCTTCCTCGACATAAGCCAGGATCTGCTCACAACGCAGCAAATAGCGCTTGCCGGCCTCGGTCAGCGCGATGCGGCGAGTGGTGCGGTTGAGCAAGCGGGTTTGCAGATGGGCCTCAAGGTTGGAGACCGCGCGCGAAACGTTGGCGGTGGTGGTGTCCAGTTGCACGGCGGCGGCGGTGAAGCTGCCGGCCTCGGCCACGCAACTGAAGGCGCGCATATTTTGCAAAGTGTCCATGGAGTGTTCTCAAGGGAGATAGCAAATTGTGACAGAAAGTTACGCCGTCCAGTGATCCCTACCAACGGATTATCGCCTGAACGGTAACAAAGATTCACAGGAATGCCAGCTTATCGTTCCCCATGGCGCCCCCTAGAATTGCGCCACCTTCCCCGCCTCACCACCTCAGGAATTCGTTCGCCGTGCCGCGTCGCATCAGCAGAGAGCTGAAGGCTCTCAGTGTTTTGGCCTTATCGTTAGCAATCAGCGGCTGCATCGGAACCGGAGGAATCGCCCCCCAAGGCCAAGCCTTCAACGCCAATACCCTGGCCACCGACGCCGCCATCCAGAGCGCCGCGCAGGACGCCCACTGGCCCACCACACAATGGTGGCAAGCCTATGGCGACATGCAACTCAACCGCTGGGTCGACCTCGCCACGCAAAACAGCCCGAACATGGCCATGGCCGCCGCGCGGGTGCGGGAAGCGCGGGCCATGGCCGGGATCGCCGAGTCGGCTGAGTCGTTGCAGATCAACAGTGACACCACGCTCAAACGCCACAATTGGCCGAAAGATCAGTTCTACGGGCCGGGCGAATTGAGCGGTGCCAATACCTGGGACAACACCGCGTCCCTGGGCTTGAGCTACGCCCTCGACCTGTGGGGCCGCGAAAGCAATGCCAGCGAACGCGCCGTCGACCTGGCGCATATGAGCGCTGCCGAAGCACGCCAGGCCCAGCTCGAATTGCAGAACAATGTGGTGCGCGCCTATATCCAGCTGTCGTTGCACTTCGCCAACCGCGATATCGTCGCCGCCACCCTGGCCCAGCAACAGCAGATCCTCGACCTGGCCAATAAGCGCCTGAATGCCGGCATCGGCACGCATTTCGATGTGAGCCAGGCCGAAACGCCCTTGCCCGAAACCCATCGCCAGCTCGACGCACTGGACGAAGAAATCGCCCTGAGCCGCAACCAGCTCGCGGCATTGGCCGGTAAAGGCCCAGGCGCAGGCGCGCAACTGCAACGCCCGAGTTTGTCCTTGGCCGCGCCGCTGAAGCTGCCCTCAAGCCTGCCCGCGCAATTGCTCGGCCAACGCCCGGACGTGGTTGCCAGCCGCTGGCAGGTCGCCGCCCAGGCGCGCGGCATCGATGTGGCACACGCCGGTTTCTACCCCAACGTCGATCTGGTTGGCAGCCTCGGCTATATGGCCACCGGCGGCACGATGCTGGGGTTTCTCAGCGGGCAGAAATTCAACTACACCGTCGGCCCGGCGATCAGCCTGCCGATCTTCGACGGCGGCCGTTTGCGTGGGCAGTTGGGCGAAGCCAGCGCCGGGTATGACATCGCCGTGGCCAAGTACAACCAGACGCTGGTCAACGCGCTCAAGGGCATCAGCGACCAGTTGATCCGCCGCGAATCCATGGACAAGCAAGCCACCTTTGCCGCGCAGTCGGTGGCCTCGGCGCAGAAAACCTACGACATCGCCATGATCGCCTACCAGCGCGGCCTCACCGATTACCTCAATGTGCTCAACGCTCAGACCTTGTTGTTTCGCCAGCAACAGATCGAACAACAGGTGCAGGCCGCGCGCCTGAGTGCCCATGCCGAACTGGTCACGGCCCTGGGTGGCGGGCTCGGCGCCGGTAACGACGTACCACCGGACGCCAAGACACTGCCGAGCAAAACCCCGGCGGCGCTCGCCGTGTTTGATCACTGAGTAAATTGTAATGACTCCCTTGCCTGCACCGCTGCGCTGGTTGCACTCCCTTGAGTGGCGCCGTGGTTTTTTCGACTGGGCCCGCAGCGACGGCGTGACCTGGGTGTATATCTTCAAGGTGCTGATCGCTGCGTTCCTGACGTTGTGGCTGGCCATGCGCCTGGAGTTGCCGCAACCGCGCACGGCGATGATCACCGTATTTATCGTGATGCAACCGCAGAGCGGCCAGGTGTTTGCCAAGAGTTTCTATCGCTTCCTCGGCACCTTGGCGGGCTCGGCGGTGATGGTCTTGTTGATTGCCTTGTTTGCGCAGAACACCGAATTGTTCCTGGGCGCGTTGGCGATCTGGGTGGGCATCTGCACCGCTGGCGCCACGCGTAATCGCAACTTTCGCGCCTACGGCTTTGTACTGGCCGGCTATACGGCGGCGATGGTTGGTTTGCCGGCGCTGGCAAACCCGGACGGCGCGTTTATGGCGGCGGTATGGCGCGTGCTGGAAATTTCCCTGGGGATTTTATGCTCCACCGTGGTCAGCGCCGCGATCCTGCCGCAAACCTCCAGCGCGGCGATGCGCAACGCCCTGTACCAGCGCTTTGGTGTGTTCGCGCTGTTCGTCACCGACGGCCTGCGTGGGCGCAGCCAGCGCGAAGGTTTCGAGGCCAGCAACGTGCGTTTTATCGCCGAAGCCGTGGGCCTGGAAGGGCTGCGCAGCGTCACCGTGTTTGAAGACCCGCACATGCGTCGGCGCAATGGTCGACTCAGCCGCCTCAACAGCGAATTCATGAGCATCACCACGCGCTTCAACGCCCTGCACCAGTTGCTCGAACGGTTACGTGCGCACGCGGCTGATCATGTGGTGGCTGCGATCAAGCCCGGCCTGCAAGGCCTTGCCGAAGTGCTCGACGGCTTCTCCGGTCGGGCGCTCACCAGCCCCGACGCCGCACGGCTGGTCAACCAACTCAGCGCCTACAAAGACGAGCTTCCCGCCACGGTGCGTGCCCTGCGTGCAAGCTTTCAGGAAGCCAACCCAAGCGAAGCTGAACAGCTGGATTTTCATACCGCCTACGAGCTGCTTTATCGCTTTGTCGATGACTTGCACAACTACGCGCTGACCCACGCTTCCCTGGCCGACCACAGCCATGAGCGCGAGCAGTGGAACGAGACCTTTATCCCCAAGACCAACTGGCTGGCCTGCGCGGCTTCGGGTATTCGTGCGTCGTTCATCCTTATTGTGCTCGGCAGCTACTGGGTGGCCACCGCCTGGCCCAGCGGCGCAACCATGACGCTGATTGCCGCCGCCACCGTCGGCCTGTCCGCCGCCACGCCCAACCCCAAGCGCATGGCCTTTCAAATGGCCTGCGGCACCTTGATCGGCGCACTGGTTGGCTTTGTCGAAATGTTCTTCGTGTTCCCCTGGATCGACGGCTTCCCGCTGCTGTGCCTGATGCTCGCGCCGGTGATCATCTTCGGCTCGTTCCTGGCCTCACGCCCGCAATACGCCGGGGTAGGCGTGGGCCTGTTGATCTTTTTCAGCACCGGTTCGGTGCCGGACAACCTCACGGTCTACAACCCCTACACCTTTATCAACGACTACATCGCCATGATCATCGGCATGCTGGTGTGCGCGGCGGCGGGGGCGATCATTCTGCCGCCCAACAGCCGTTGGTTGTGGCGCCGTTTGGAGCAGGACCTGCGCGAGCAGGTGGTGTATGCGATCAGCGGCAAGCTCAAGGGCCTGGCCTCGAGTTTTGAAAGCCGCACCCGCGATTTGCTGCACCAAGCCTACGGCCTCGCCGTTGGCCAGCCGCAGGTGCAGCGTGATTTGTTGCGCTGGATGTTCGTGGTGCTGGAAGTCGGCCATGCGATCATCGAACTGCGCAAGGAACAGGCGATTTTGCCGGTGCACCCGGCGTATGCCCAATCCCAGCCGTGGCGCCAGGCGATCCGCGTGATGGGGCGCTCGCTGGTGCGGCTGTTTTTGCAACCGAGCGCGAACAATCTGGAGCGTGGACTGGTGGCTGTCGACCATGCGATCAGCCGTGTGCAGGCCACCGACGAACCCTTCGCCCCGCATTTTGATACCTCGGCGCTGCGCCGGGTGAAAAGCTACCTGCACTTTATCCGCACCTCGCTGCTAGACCCGCAATCGCCATTGGCTGCTCTCAAAGGAGCCCCGCATGCCCCGTGAAATCGCCTTCCATGGCCTGTACATGCCGACCATGACCCTGTTGTTTTTTATCGCCGCAGGGTTGGCCTGGGCGTTGGACCGCTTCCTGGCCGGGTTCGACCTCTACCGTTTTTTCTGGCACCCGGCGCTGCTGCGCCTGAGCCTGTTCGTTTGCTTGTTCGGCGCGCTCGCGCTGACCGTCTACCGTTGAGAATGCCCCGATGAAAAAGTTTTTCAGCCTGCTCGCGACCTTGCTGGTATTGGCATTGGCGATCTGGATTGGCCGCACTTTGTGGGTGCACTACATGCAAACGCCGTGGACCCGCGATGGCCGCGTGCGCGCCGACATCATCAATGTGGCGGCCGACGTTACGGGCGAAGTGGTGGATGTACCGGTGCGTGACAACCAGTTGGTGAAGAAGGGCGACCTGCTGATGCAGATCGACCCCGAGCACTACCGCATTGCCGTCAAACAGGCGCAGTCGCTGGTGGCTTCGCGCAAAGCTACCTGGGAGATGCGCAAGGTCAACGCCCACCGCCGTGCCGACCTCGACGCGCTGGTGATCTCCAGGGAAAACCGCGACGACGCCAGCAACATCGCCGACTCGGCGTTGGCCGATTACCAGCATGCGTTGGCGCAACTGGAAGCCGCTGAACTTAACTTGAAACGTACGCAGGTGGTGGCGGCAGTGGACGGTTATGTCACCAACCTCAATGTGCATCGCGGCGACTACGCGCGCATTGGCGAGGCAAAAATGGCCGTGGTGGACATGAACTCGTTCTGGGTCTACGGCTTCTTCGAAGAGACCAAGCTGCCCCATGTGAAGGTGGGCGACAAAGCCGATATGCAACTGATGAGCGGCGAGACGCTCAAGGGCCACGTGGAAAGCATCTCGCGGGGTATCTATGACCGCGACAACCCCGAGAGCCGTGAGCTGATCGCCGATGTGAACCCGACCTTCAACTGGGTGCGCCTGGCCCAGCGGGTGCCGGTGCGGATACACATTGATGAAGTGCCCGACGGCGTGCTGCTGGCGGCGGGGATCACCTGCACGGTGATCGTCAACCCAACGCAACATTAAACTGTGGGAGCTGGCTTGCCTGCGATAGCGCACTGTCAGTTGACCTGTTTTCAGCTGACCCACCGCCATCGCAGGCAAGCCAGCTCCCACAGTTTTGGCTGTGTTATGCCTTGATGAAGGTTTCATGCAGATGGCGCCACAGCAGCGCGCCGCTGGCCTGTTTTTCGAATACCACGGTGGCGCGGCGGTCAGTCTGGGTGCCGCTGTCATCAATCTGGTGTTCGCGGTAAGTCACCGTGGCACCGCGCGCGTGCCGGTCGATCCCGGCCATTTCGCTCAAGGTGATCTTCAACCCCGGGCGCATACCGCCCAGGCGCGTGAACAACGCTTTAACCCCGGCTGTATTCACTCTCGTGCCGGTGGCGGGTGCGACCATGCTGAAATCGGGTGAAAAGCGCGCAAGCAAGGTTTCCAGGGTGCCTTCAGGCGCAACCCCGGCAAACCATTGCTCGATCTCGACGTGGGTCTGGATCACTTCTTCAAAAAAATCGTTGTAATCAATCATGGCTGGGCTCGCTGGCAGGGTGAAGCAGCGTGCGGACTCTGGATGTATCCAGGCGCAACACGGCAAAAAGGGGCAGCAGTGTCAGGGCTGCGGCTATCGTGAAGGTTATGACGAAGGAATCCAAGGCCGACAACAACGCACTGAGGGCGGCAGCGCCGAGGCAGAAGCTGACTTGTCGATTGATGTTCCACAGCGCACTGGCGTGGCCCATGCGCTCGGCGGGTATGTCGAGAAACGCCAAGGTCTGCGCCGTGCTGCTGCACAGGCTGCCGCCCAGGCCCATCAACGCGTAGGCTAGAATAATTACGGCCGGTTCGGGTTTTGTCAGCAGCAGGATGCCGATGCATTGCAGGGCCATGCCCGCCAGCAGCAAGGGTTTTGGGCCGTAGCGGTTGAAGCGTTTTTTGCTCAGGAAAATCGCCAGTGCCGACGCCAGCGCCCACGGCAACATCAGCGCGCCGGTGTGTGTCGCGTCGTAGCCCAGGCCTCGCAGGTAGAGAATAGCGATCAGGCTGGTGCCGATAAATATGCCGGGGATGAACAGATAGACCAACATCGCCACGCGCAGCATCGGGCTGCGGATCTGTTTGAAAATACTGCCCACATCCAGGGCCGGGCGCACTGTTACAGGTGCATCAGGTTTTATCCACAGCAGTGCCAGCAGCAACGTGAGCAACGCCAGCGGCAGGTTGGCGTAGAAGATCCAGCGCCATGACACACTGTCGACGATCAGCCCGCCCAAAGCCGGCGACAATGCCGGTACCAGCAGCGCCACCGACATCACGCTGGCTGTCAATTGGCTGCGTTCTGCCGCTGGATAGTGCCGGTAAGCCATGGCTTGGCCCACGGGGATCAGCAAGCCACCGCCCAAACCTTGCAGCGCCCGCCAGCCAATCAGCGTTTCGATGGAACCCGCCTGGCCAACCATCACCGAGGCGCCCGCGAACAACAGCAGGCTCGCCGCGATCAGCGTTCGTTCGCCCATGATCGCCGCCAGCCACACACTCAACGGAATGATCACGGTCAGCCCGAGTACGTAGGCGTTGCTGATCCACGCCAATTGCGTGACCGAGGCGTGCAGTTCGCGGGCGATGTCCGGGTAGGCAACGGTGGCGACAAACATGTTCACCAGGTCCAGGGCAAAGCCGAGTAAAAAGATCCAGGCGACTTTCGAGCGGTAGGTCATAAACGCGATCCTGCGAGTGAAGCGGGCAGGGTAGGTCGCAAGCAGCGTTTGGGATACGGTGATTTGACTGTTAGTTTGTCAAAAATATTTTGACAAAGGAGCGCGAGGCCAATGGTCAGCCTGGACCGATTCGACACCTTCAAAGCCGTGGTCGAGGCCGGCTCGCTCACCGCCGCCGCCGATCGGCTGGGCCAGACCCGCGCCGTGGTCAGCTTCAACCTCAAGCGCCTTGAGGCAGAACTGGGCGTGACCCTGTTAACTCGCAGCACCCGCCAGTTGGCACTGACGGATGCCGGTGAGCGCTTTTACCTGCGTTGCACGCGCATGCTGGAAGAAGCTCGGTTGGCGGTGGAAGAAGCCCGCTCCGAACATGCCCAGCTCAAAGGCACCTTACGCATCACCACCACGGTGGAATACGCGTTGGCAGTCGTTGCTCCTGCGGTGGAGGCTTTTCGGCGCCTGCACCCGGACTTGAACATTCACTTATCCACATCCTCCACCCATGCCGATTTGATCTCCGAACGCTTTGACGTGGCGATTCGGTTGGGGCGACTGCTCGACTCCAATCACCGGGCGGTGCAGCTGTCGACCTTTGAGGTGTTTGCTGTCGCCGCGCCTGAGTTTGCCCTGGTGCAAACCCTGGATGCGTTGGAGCGCGTGCCCAAGTTAGGCCATGGCCGTTTGACGGAACTGAGCCTGACCGACCCGGCCGGCGGCGAGCATCAATACCGTTCCGGCCCTGCGGCACTGGTGGCCGACAGTGCGTCTGTGCTCCAGGCTTTTGCCGTGCGTGGGCATGGTGTGGCGGTGCTGCCGCAATGGCTGGTGCAGGGTGATCTGGACGCGGGGCGGTTGGTGCGCTTGCTGGCGGACCATCGCTTCGCGCCGCAAGGGATTTACGCCATGTACCCGGATACACGGCATTTGCCGCTGAAGGTGCGGGCGTTTATTGATTTTATGAAGGGCTAGAGTGAGCCAGAGAGTCCGAACCGCTTCTTCAGGACTTTCTCCAGCAACCCTTTTGGCAACAACGCCGCCATCAACGGCAACGCTCGGCTGCCATTGCCCGCACGTAACATTCGTGGCGGTTTTGGGCGTTGCACAGCCTTAAGCACTTGAGCTGCAAATTGCTCGGCCGAAGTCGGGTTGCCCTGCGAGGCCTGGGAGCGCGCACGAATACCTTCGCGTAACTGCCACCAGGGCGAATGTTCGTTGATCAGCAGCTCGGCCTGGGCGCCGGCGTTTTTCGCGAAACTTGTGTCGATGGCTCCTGGCTGCACTTCCATCACCCGAATAGCAAACGGCGCCAGTTCCATACGCAATGCATCGCTCAAGGCATGCACCGCGGCTTTCGATGCGCAGTACGCACCCGCAAACGGCGTGACCAGCACACCCGAAACGCTGCCGATATTCACCACCAGCCCTTTGCTGCGCCGCAGCGCGGGAAACAGTGCCTGGGTGACGCCGACGATGGAAAACACATTGGTCTCGAACTGGCGCTGCATGGCTTTGGTGCCGCCGTCGAGCAGCGGGCCCATGGCGCCGTAGCCGGCGTTGTTGATCAACACGTCCAGTTCGCCGAGCTGTTCGGCCAGGCGCTGCAAGGCCGCGCTGTCGTTGACGTCCAGTAGCACGGCATTGAAGCCGGCAGCAGCGAGGGCGGCGACGTCCGCTTCGCGGCGGGCGCTGGCCCACACGTCGAAGCCGGCGGATTTGAAGGCGTCAGCCAGGGCGCGGCCAATGCCACTGGAACAACCGGTGATGAGTACGTTGGGCATGGATCAATCCTTTGTCAGTCCGAGAAACTGCCTTGCAGGTGCTCGGCGCGAAATTCCAGGGTTTGCGGGCGGTAGCCGGGGCGCAGCGGCGGCGTCGGTAAACAGTCGTCCCAGGTGGCGCCGGCCTGTAATTCGCCGGGGCCGCGGTAGCGCGGCGCAGCATAAACGTTATCGGCCAGGTTCACCGTGTCCCCCGGCGCATACGCTGCGAGGCGCCAGCGCAATTCAGTGAGCGGCACGTCGTTGCCGTTGATCAGCACCAGTTTCAACGGTCGGTCGGCTGGACATTCCTGTGGCGCGTAGCTGATGCGCAGTTCCAGGCGTGCCAGTTGCGACGCTTCGCGGCTGTCCAGCCACACCACCCAGATGGCGACAAAACCCAGGCCGACGGCGGCGGCCAGCGATACCGGCAAGGCTTTGGCGGGGTAGCGCAGCAGCAGGATCAGCCAGGTGATGATCAGTAGAACGCCGAAGAACATGATGATGACCTCGCGAAGGGATAGACCATCGTACCTGTGGCTGGGCCGGGTTGACTATCTACGGGCAGAGACAGGGTCTGTGCGCTGCATTGAACACATGATCAAACAAGTTTTTTTAGCGGTTTTTATACGAATCGACACTCAGGAAGTACCGAAGCCTGTCGGAACAGAGCGCCTCGACAGGTCCTACTTCAAGTCCATTTATGTGAGAAAGAGTCGATGATTTACCGCCCCCTCAGTCCAGGCAATCAGCAACCGTTTTTGGCTATAACGCCATCCTCTTCATTACCGGTTGAACCACCTCCTGCGGCGGTGGGCAATGAACCGTTGCAAGCGCCTTCGGCTCCCCAAACGCCCAGGGTGCCTAGGTTGCGCAGAGCCATACTGGAAAACGCTCCGGCCCGCGACACCTCTAAGCCTTCGGCGCTGACGCTCAGTCAGCGCCAAGAATTGGCAGGGAATATTCATACCAATTATTGCCTGACGGTGGCGTTGGAAGAGATCCAGGCGGCCATCGCCGAGGATCCGAGTCTGGATGTTGCAGCGTTGCTCGAAGTGAAGAAATTTTCCGCTCATCACGTTTCTACTTTTGGGCGCGCCTATAAAATCGCGCCGGGCGAGGATGTGCCGCTGGCGTGGTTCCTGCGGGAAAATCAATGGCTGGTCCCCAAGGATCTCGGGCAACTGGCCAACCTCATCGCCGTGTGCAAGGAGCCGTTGCCTGAGCCGGTTGAGCACGGCAATTACTGGGGGTTGTTATCCCAGCCCGCCACATTGGACAGTGGTCAGCGCACCCGGCTAAGCGAAATGGCGGCCGCCGAAATGGCCACGCTGTCGCCTGGCAAAGGCATCTTCGCTGCTTTTTTTGAGACGCATGGGGTTTCGCTTCAAGGCATGAGCGCCGCGCAGCTGCTTGAAAGCATACTGGGCAGTGCTCAGATCAGAAACTTGGGCCAAACGCTGGAAATGGCCCTCAACAGTGACGCGTCACTGACCAGCAAAGATGCAAGTTGGGCGTTGGCTGCAATGGTGCTGGAGCTGGATCCGCAGGCCGGCAGCAAGCGTGGCGTCGTGGCCGGGTATGACCTTTACCAGCCAGCCAATCGAGATGTCCATCCTTCGGTGGTCGTCTCGCGCCTGGAGAAACATCTGGTGGACCAGGGCAAGGTGCCTGTCGAGCTGGCACCGGCCGCCGCGCGCTTATTGCTTGCAGGCGCTGACCCTGCCTTCATTGCCGAAGATATGCCCAGCAACCTGGTGGTTAAGTCTGCGGCCTTTGCCAAGCTGTCGGCGGTTGTGCAGGCGCAAGAGTTTTGGACGCCGGGCATTGCGACATACACCGATTTTCAAACGTTCATGAGGCTGGCCAATCACAGTCCTGTCTCGGAGGCCGAGGGGGTTGTCGAGGCCAAGGCTCAGTCCAATGCGTTGATTCAGTGGGGCGTTGCCCAGGATGAAATGGCAGGTAAGGACGATGAAGACTATACGTCGCAAGACGTGGTCGGGTTACGCGACGCCTTCAATGAGGAACTCTCCTCATTGAAAAAAGCCCATGAGCAGATAAGCGCTGCCATGCCCACCCGCGAGAACATCGCAGTTGAAAACCTGAAAGAGGCCTATGGGGCCGATCACTCATTTGATGTGCGTAATATCAGCATTGCCAACATCGATGCCAGTGAAAGCCAGTACCACTCGTTACTGGATATCTACATGTCAGGAAAGATGGACCGTATCCCAAGAGGGCAGCGGTACGATTTTCAGTTAGGTAACCGTTTCACCCGGGTCAAGCCGCTTCCTGATGTCAACCAGGCATTCGACAGCCAGTTCGATAGCTACTTCAACAACTTGAAGGAGGGCGTGACAACCACCTCCAGACACCAACTATTGCAGCTGTCTGCGCAAGACAGACACACCATCGCGTCGGGTAAGGTCGAGTTTTTTTCTCTACGCAAAGCCGGTGTTGCGCAGGCTGAGGAGACGGAGAGCCCGGAACAGGCACAAGCGGCCAAGGCGCGTTACGGACTGTTGATGCGGGTGCTGACCAAAGTCGACAAAAACGGCAGTGACCGGGACGTTAAAAACCTGCGCCATGTGTACTACGAAGTGTTCCCCCTGCAAGGCGTCATCCGCCGTCGCGACGACCTGCCCCGGTATCTGCCTAACCCCCCTCCACGAGTGGCCAACGCTCAAACCTACGCCACGACTCAGGCTAAAGGGGTCAGTGTTCCGGTCGATTATGAGGCCTATGAAAACGGCACCCCGCCACAGGCCGGCAAGGTTTCGACGGGGCTGTTGACTCAGCAGCTCAACGCGCCTTATTTGCCTGAGCCCAGGCAAGGGCAGGACGCCAGTTCCGCGGTTTCCGTGAATGCTCGGTTCGACACGATCGCCAAGGTGATCGCCGACCACCTGTTACATGATCGCGATGCCATAAAGGCAGGCGCCAAAGGCGTGACCGAGGTGGAAAAGGAAGAGGCCGGCATCAAGGCCGCGCATGATTTTGTGACCGGATTGATTCCGTTTAAAAATGCCATCGAAAACGCAGTCAAGGGCAATACCGGCGCGGCCATCAAGGACTTTGCGCTGGATATCTTTGGTTTCATCCTGCCATTCGGCAAAGGGCTGGGGCAGGCGAGCAAAGCGTTGGGCAAGTTGAGTGAAAAGCTCGGAACACGGGCGTTCAAGGTGTCCGATACGGTTTTGCGCTCAGTTGCCAGTGGCTTGAACCCCACCGACGGTCTGGGAGACCTGGCAGTGGGGCTGGCAAGGGGCGGGAAGACAGTGTTGAAAAGTAGTTTCGGGGAGCTGAAGCAAATATTGCAGGAGCAGTCTGTCAATGTTGGCGTGTCTGGGAAGGTAGCGAACACGGTATCCGACATCGCCGGCACCGGTCGCCAACTGCCCGACTACAGTGCTCACTCACTGCCTGATAGCCTGCTTGAGGGCCGGAATATAAAAGGGGATGGCACTTACCAAGTCGGTGATCAGCACTATGTTCGTTTCACCGATGGCACAGCCACCAGCCGAGTATTTGAAATCAGCCGGAACTATAAAGTTGCGGGCGGCCAGGTTCGGGTTATTGATCCTGTCACCCAGAAAACGGTGATGTTCCTCCAGCCAACAGGCACCGGCGAATGGCGACTGAACAGCCTGCTGGGAGGCGTCAAGCCCGAAACACTGCAACGCATGAATGGGATCAGGCCTGCGCCGCAAAAACGTCCTGCCGGGCAAGGCAGCTCTGGTTCAGCCGCAGGCGTGGGGGGGGCCGGCAGTCAACCGGCCTTTAAACGACCCAAGTTGCCTGAAGTTTTCCAGGGTGAAAAGGCGCTGATGGATCCGCCCGTCAAAGGCGAGAACCGTTTCTACCATTACACCGGGGCAAAGTCTCATGCCGCAATCAACAGCGATTGGCATTTGCAGTCCTCGGTGCTTAACGTGGATGGCAAGCCGTTACCGCGTGGGAAAGGCAGGCATTACTTTACGGATCTGGCGCCTGATGATGCGGCAACCAAAGAGATCTCCACGACTATTTTTGGGCGCCGGCGACATGGCAACCAATTGGACAAGATGACGCATTACTACGAGGTCAATACCTCGGGGCTGGCGGTCATGAAAACCGATAACCCACATATTTTTTATGTGGAGACGACATACGCCCTGCCCTTGAAGTACAGCGTCGAAGGTGAGCCGGTGAGTCGAATCATTACCCACGGGCAAACGCCATTCACTGCGTAGCCTCTACGGCCCCTCCCGCATTTAACCGCGTCCCTGCTTTGAAATACGGCCAACGGCGGGAGGGGGCTTGCTCCCGATGAATTGCTTACTGAGCAGAAGAATCCGCCTGCAAGCCTTCGATGGAAGCCTCAACCAATGCCAAACCGGTTTCGGCTAATTGCAGGCTGGCCCAGTTCAGGTAGCTCTGGTGTTCGGTGCATAAGTCTTGAGCTGCCAAGGTGAGCACGCGCGCGGTGCCTAAAACATAGCTGGCATGTTCCAGTGCATGTTCGATGGGAATGCCGGGTTGTACGCAAAAAAGAGGTTCTTCACTGCGGTCGCTGGGGCCGAAGGGGGTGGGGCGGGTGGTTTGTTTGGACATGGTGGATCTCCTGATGAAAATGGGATCCTATGAGTTCGCGAGGCCGTCAAACCTCATCACGAATGAGTCGTGACAGGCGCGAGGATAGGCAGGATGGGGGCAAGGGTCAATGCTGGCGGGATGCTTTCGGACGCCATCGCAGGCAAGCCAGCTCCCACATTCGACTGCATTCCAAGAGCATACCCGGTCCAACTGTGGGAGCTGGCTTGCCTGCGATGAGGCCCTTACGGTCACTGCAAAACCCAAGAAAAAGCCCCCACCCAGCCCACTGCGGATAGGGGACGCAACGGGCTGGATGAGGGCTTCTTGTACGACCGTGTTACTGCGCGATAGTTTTCACCGAAACGCCACGTTCAACCGGCGTCGAGCGACCGTAGATATCTTCAAAGCGCTCGATATCGTCTTCGCCCAGGTAGCTGCCCGATTGCACTTCGATGATCTCCAACGGGATCTTGCCCGGGTTACGCAGGCGGTGCACCGAGGCGATCGGGATGTAGGTGGACTGGTTCTCGCAGAGCAGGAACACGTTGTCGTCACAGGTGACTTCGGCCGTGCCGCTGACCACGATCCAGTGTTCGGCGCGGTGGTGGTGCATCTGCAGCGACAGGCACGCGCCCGGCTTGACCGAGATGTGCTTGACCTGGAAGCGCCCGCCCATGTCCACCGAGTCGTAGGAACCCCACGGGCGGTAGACTTCGCAGTGGTTCTGGGTTTCGCTGCGGCCCTGGTCGTTGAGGGTGGAGACCATCTGCTTGACGCCCTGGACCTTGTCCTTGTGGGCAATCATCATCGCGTCCTTGGTTTCCACCACCACGATATTGTCCAGGCCGATCACCGACACCAGCTTGCCGTTGCCGTGGATCATGCAGTTGCGGCTGTCCTGGATGACCACGTCGCCTTTGCTGACGTTGCCATTGACGTCTTTGTCATTGACCGCCCACAACGAGGCCCAGCAACCCACGTCGCTCCAGCCGGCACTCAACGGCACCACGCAGGCGCGTTGGGTTTTTTCCATCACGGCGTAGTCGATGGAGTTGTCCGGGCAGCAGGCGAAGGTAGATTCGTCGAAGGTCACGGTGTCGGCATCCTGCTCGCTGCGCTCCAGGGTCAGCACGCAGGTGTCGTAGATGTCCGGGTCGTGTTTTTTCAGCTCTTCAAGAAAACGGCTGGCGCGGAACAGGAACATGCCGCTGTTCCAGAAGTAGCCACCGCTTTTGACGAACTCGACGGCGCGTTTTTCATCGGGTTTTTCCACGAACTGTTGCACGCGGCTGACGCCTTCGGGCAGCAGCGAATCGTTGCTGGACTTGATGTAGCCGTAACCGGTTTCCGGGCGGGTTGCCGGCACGCCGAACAGCACCATCTCGCCACGCTCGGCCGCCACGGTGGCCAGGGCCAGGGCGCGTTGCAGGGCTTTCTGGTCGTCGATCACGTGGTCGGCGGGCAGCACCAGCATCAGTTCGTCGCGGCCTTCGTTGACCAGCATCATCGCAGTCAGGGCCACGGCCGGCGCGGTGTTGCGGCCGAACGGCTCCATCAGGATGCGTTGGCATTCGAGCTTACGCGTGCTCAGTTGCTCGTTGACGATGAAGCGGTGGTCCTTGTTGCAGACCACGATCGGGGCGTCCATGCCTTCGAACACCAGGCGCTCCAGGGTTTGCTGGAACAGTGTGTGTTCGCCGGTCAAGGCCAGGAATTGCTTGGGGAACTGTTTGCGGGAAAGCGGCCAAAGACGTGAGCCGCTACCACCGGAAAGGATTACTGGGATCATGGGTGTTTCTCCTTGAATCGATTTGGGTCAGAGCTACGAAGGTTTGTCGTTTCACTCTTGTTTTTGTCTCGGTCCTGAGTCGAAACGCGCACAGTGTGGGAGCTGGCTTGCCTGCGATGGCGCCTTCAAGACCGCCATCGCAGGCAAGCCAGCTCCCACAAGGGGCCGTGTCAACTCAGGGAAATCATCAGCGGGTCGACACGGGGCGCTTGACCCACACTGGCGAAATGCTCGAACCCGAGCCGGTCACATACAGCACCGCCGCTTCACCCCGTTCCAAAGCCACCGGCTTCACATCGCCGACTTTCTTGTCACCGTCATACAACGCCAGGCTGACTTTCACCGGGTTGATTTCGCGCTCGCCACGGCCCTTGGCAGCCACCGACTTGACTACGTCGGTCTTGCCGTCGGCGGTTTTCAGGGTCAGGGCCTTGTCGCTGAGGTTCTGCACACGCACCAGGGATTTCTGCTTGTTCTTGAACGGCGGCTCTTCGATCAGCTGTGGCTGGCCGCTGCCGCTGTTAACCAGGGTGTAGTAGTGGTCAGCGGCAAGTTTGACCGGCACGGTCTGGCTGCCGACCTTGGCGCTGTAGTCGCCGCCGGGCATGAAGCTGAAATCACTGCTGGCCAGCGGCGCAACGTCGCTCAGGTTGGTGGCGCCGACGGTGGCGCTGACTTCCTGGTTCGATGCGTTGTAGATCCGCACGAAGCTGGAGCCTTTTGGTGCCGTCGGGCCGTACAGGGCGGCGTCGCCCCCGGCGAAGGCAGACATCGATACGAAGCTCAAGCCGGCAGCGATGGCCAGGGTCTTGGCGAGACGACGCGGAGTAGTAGTGAAAGTCATGTGAGTTACCTCTCTTTCAGTTTTGCGCCCGGTCGGGCGTCTCGGATTTTTGAGTGTTCAAAGCCATGTTCTGTTGGCGCGAACCGGCTTGTTTAAGCTGCGCAACCCACTGCGGGTCGGCATCACCGATTTCGTTGTTGACGGGCAGATAACGTTCCGGAAACTCCCAGATCAGCACTTGGGGCGGGCTGTTCTTGAAATCATCGCTTTTCAGGTAGCTGAGCATCGGCAGGATCGGGCCGTGGCCGTCTTCGGAGTAGTTGATGACGTCGCTGTGCAAGGCTTGCTTGAGCGCGCCGACGAAGTTCCAGTTGGGGTTGGCGCTGTAGCTGGTGCCCACCAGTGCCACTGGGGTTTCACTGTCGGCAAACAGGGCGTCGTCGCCTTTGTTTTCCGCCAGGTGCGTGACGCGTTTTTGCAGCGGCTCTTTAGGCGGCATCAGGTTTTCAAACAGTGGGTCCAGCGGCAGGAACAGGCGCAGGTCGCCTTTGTGCGGTTCGGTTTTTTCGGCTTCGGTGACAAAGCGCTGTGGCTCACCGCTCAGCGGCGTCTTGTCGGCAATGGTCTTGGCCAACTGTTTGGCAGCGATCTCCGCACCGTCCGGGGTCCAGTGGGTATCGGTGCGCAGGAACACTTGCGTGCCGCCCAGCTTGGCCTGTTGCAGTGGGCCAAGCAGGTCAGGGGCGATGATCTTGTCGGCCGCGACACGGGCGTGGAAGTCCTCGTACAGGTTGGCGTGGATGCTCGCCGGTTTCACTTTACCCAGGTGTTCCGGGTACAAGCGCACCTTGGCCGGCACGATCGCCATCACCAGTTGGATGCCCTGGGCCTTGAGTTTTTGGCGCACGCCTTCGACCAGCGCGTAGTTGCCTTGCAGGTTCTGGTCCTCGTTGACGATGGGGTTGAATTCCTCGTCGCTGTACAACCAGTGGTCGCGGCCCAGCACCACGCCGGGGCGGCCCTCATTGAACAGCTTGTAGTCCAGCGCCGCCCAGAGGTTGGTGCCCAGGCGCTTGATCGGGAACTCATCGTCGTAGTGGGTCTCGACGGCCTTGGTCCAGCGGCCGTTGAGCACGGTGGCGTCGGCGTTGGTGCTGAAGCCGAAGAAGCTGCGCAGCGACCAGGCGCCCAAGGCCAGCAGCACCAGCAGGAACAGCGTGATATAGAGGACGCGAAATGAACGGGTCATGGTCGGCTCCCTCAAAATTGGAAGTAAAGGAACGGCGAGAAACTCTGCGCCGACAGTTTCAGAATCGAGGCCACGAACAGCAGCAGCACGGTGGCGCGCATGGCGTAGCGTGGCCAGTCAGCGGTCCAGTAGGCCGGTTGCACGGCGGCGTCCTGGCCCACGCTGAAACCGGGCTGGTGGATGCTGCCTGGGTTGTCGCCAGGCACTGCCTTGATCAGGCTCGGGTCGGCGGGTTTGGCTTTTTCGGCAGGGCGATTGTTGTAGAAATCGCGCAGGCCAAAGAACGCCAGTGTTGCGTAGGCCACCACCAGGGTTGCCACTTGCAGGCCAGTGAGGCTGGCGCGGTTGAGTTCTGACAGCGACCACTCGCCAAAGCTGAACATCGCACCGTACATACGGCCTGCGACGTGCAGGTTTTCGGCGCGGAAGATCACCCAGCCCATCACCACCAGCAGGAAGGTAAAGGCCCATCGAACCACGTTGAAACTGCGTGGCGCGGTATTCAGGCCGATGGCTTTTTCAATCGCCAGCCACATGCCGTGCCACGCGCCCCACACGATGTAGGTGATGTTTGCGCCGTGCCACAGACCACCGAGCAGCATGGTCAGGAACAGGTTGCGATAGGTGATCAGCGTGCCTTTACGGTTGCCGCCCAGGGTGATGTACAGGTAGTCACGCAGCCAGGTGGACAGGCTGATGTGCCAGCGCCGCCAGAACTCGGTGATCGACTGGCTGATGTACGGCTGCTTGAAGTTTTCCATGAAGCGGAAACCCATCATCAAACCCAGGCCGATGGCCATGTCGCTGTAGCCGGAGAAGTCGAAGTACAGCTGCGCGGTGTAAGCCAGCGCGCCGAGCCAGGCGTCGCCCGTGGTCGGGTTTTGCAGGGCGAAGCAATGGTCGGCCACCACCGCCAGGGTGTCGGCGATGAAGACCTTCTTGATGAACCCCTGCATGAACCGCGTGCAGCCCTCGGAGAACTTGTCGAGGGTGTGGGTGCGGTTGTTGAACTGGTCGGCCAGGTCACGGAAGCGCAACACGGGACCTGCAATCAGGTGCGGGAAGATCGCCACGAACGCCGCGAAGTCGATCAGGTTGCGGGTTGCCGGGGTATCGCCTCGGTACACGTCGATGATGTAGCTGATGGACTCGAAGATGTAGAACGAGATGCCAATCGGCAACAGCACGTGGGTGAGGATAAACGGCTCCAGGCCCGCCGACTTCATCATCACATTGATGCTGTCGACGCCGAAGTTGGCGTACTTGAAGTAGCCGAGGATGCACAGGTCGACAGCCACGCCGAGCAACAGCCAGCGCTGCGCTGGTTTGGTGCGCACGCCGGCGGCACCGACCTTGAGGCCGATCCAGTAATTCCACAGCGTCACGGCGGCGAACAGCGCCAGGAAGTCCACTCGCCACCAGGCGTAGAACACGTAGCTGGCAATCAGCAGCAGCAGATTGCGATAGCGTTGCCCGCTCAAGTAGTACAAGCCGAGAAAGATCGGCAAGAACAGAAACAGGAACACATTGGACGAGAAAACCATCCCGATCTCTCCATGTTTAACCAACAGTCAAGGGCCAACGGCCCCCCCAAACCCCCCACGAATCTGGGAGGGTGTACGCGTTCAGTGTGGGAGCTGTGTATCAGCTGCCTTTGTTGCCTTTTTCGTGCGTCGGGTCGTAGACCTTGGTCAGGTCACCGCCGAGGCGGAAGGTCTTGAACGGCTGCATGCCGTGCTTGCGCTCGATCACCTCCGGCGCGCAGGTGTAGAGGGTGCAGAAGGGCTCAAGCCAGGCAAATTTCATGTCTTCCTTGAGGTCCTTCATGTCCTGCTCTTTGCCGTTCTTCTGCTCGAAGATGTCCGGGTCTTTCACCCCGGCCAGCACCTTGTCGCCCAGGCGTTTGAGCGCGCCGTTATTTTCCTGGCGCAGGTCCACACCGTTGACCAGGGCAAAGCTGGCGATCATCGACAGCGGCGGCAGCGCGTAGTTGTGGTACGCCAGGGCGCGTTGCTGGCGCTTCAGTTCGTTGGGCAAGAACCCTTGGGCGTCCACCTGATTGGCGCCGACCTTGTATTCCTTCACCGCCCAATCAAACAGGTCGCGACGGTTGGTGGCGATGGACGTGGCCATCACCGACCAAGCGGCCCAGTAGGAGTGGTTGTTGGTTTTATCCAGGGGCAGGTTGTCCCAGTCGCTGACCACTTGATCGGCGAGTTTGTTGAACCAGGCCTCGATCAATTGCGATTCCTGCTGATGATTGGCCAGCGGGTGCGAGTCGGAGAACTTCAGGCGTACATAGGCCGAGGCCATGCTGCCCAGCGCCCATTTGCGCATGGACTTGCCGGTGTGGTTGAAGTCCTTGGACATCAACGCATCCGCTTTGGCCCAGCTCGTAAGCCAGTTGAGTGTGCATTCCAGCTGCTCCGGGCGGCCGTCGCGCATAAACTGCATCACGCGTTTGCTGGTGTCTTTTTCCAGCTTGGTGATGTCGGCAGTGCTGTCACGAAAGGCTTTTTCCGATTGCACATTCAGGGTGGCGCGGGCCTTGTCCGAGCCTTCGTACTTGCTGCGAAATTGCAGCGAGCCGGTGTACGGCGCCGGCATGGCGTCGCAGTCATTCTTGAAGTCGCCGGTCTTGAATGCTTCCACCGGGGCGAAATAGCCCTGGGGTGGACGCAGTGGTGCGGCGGCGTTGACTGTACCTGCGAACATCGCCAGGCCCAGCAGCGTTGGAATCAATAATTTCTGCATAAGTAACCTCACTTCCCAAGCTGGGCGGTCTGTTGACCGCTCGCCGGGAACACGTTGCGTGTGCAAATTTTCGCTTCGACTTTCTGCGCGGCAGTGCCCGCTTCGGGGCCTTGCACTTCCACGGCCAGCAAGTTCTGCGAGGCCCAGTCTTCATCGGTGCGCAGTTCAAAGGCGAAACGCCCGTCTGTATCGGATGTTTCGGGTTTCTCGATCTTGATGTCCTCGTGGCGCCCGTTCATGTACCAGAGGGTGGCTTGCAGGGTTTTCACCGACGGGTCGGCGAAGCGGATATCGACCTGATGGTTGGCGTTGCGCAGGTCTTTGTTCGAGCTGTTGACCATCAACTCGTTCTTGCCGGGTTTGAGCGTAGTGCTGGCGCTCATTTGCGCAGGCTTGCCTTCGCAGCCGTTGTCGAGCAGCGCCATCATCTGGCGGTAGATGGTTTCCTGGTCGAGGCGGTACAGCGGCGAGAATTCCCAGATAAGGATTTTCGGCGGGGTTTTCTGGAACTCGTCGCTGCCCAGGTACTGGATCATCGAACCTTCCAGGCCGCCGCCAGGGAAGGCGACGTTAAGGATGTCGGCACCGATTTCCTGCTCCAGAAAGCCGGCGAAGTTGTAGTTCTTGCCGCTGTGGCTGGTGCCCACCAGGGTGATCTGCGGGTTGCCCGAATCGCCGAACAGGTCGCCATCACCGGCTTCGCCTTTGGGCTCGGTGGTGAATTGGTCCATGTACTGGATCGCGTAGCTGGTGCCGCACAGTTGCCCGGCCATGTTGTGCAGGGTGCCGGTCTTGCCCATGCGCCCGGAGCGTTTGGTTTCGAATTCGCGCTTGGGAATATCGGCAAACTCGGGCATGGCCCGCACTTTGGCGCCGACGATTTTTGCCGTGCGCTGAGCGCCGTACGGGGTCCAGTGCTGGTCACCACGGAAGTAGAAATCGTGGGCCGGCAGTTCATCCGGCAGTTGCTCGTTGGTCAACGGCGACAGGTCCGGCACCACATAACCCATCTTGGCGAAACGGCCGAGCATGCTTTTGTAGTTGCCCAGCGCCTTGTCAAAATTGAACGCGGCTTTTTCCTCGGGGTTGAGCTTGTTGCGGTTCACCAGGCCTCGGGTCGGCTGGTACACCACCACCAGTTCCACGCCCTTGGCCTTGAACGCATCGTGCAGTTGCTGCATGCGTTTGTAGCCAGCGGGGCTGGTGTCGAATTCGGTGCGCAAATCTTCCTGGGTACGGAACAGCCAGTCGCCCTGGGCTTGCACCAGGGTGGTGAAGTTCTGCTGGTAGCGCGTGGTGTAGTTCTTCGCGTCATGGGCGGCCGGGCACAGGCTGCAGCACGGTTCGGCGGTAAAGGTCGGCGCCTTGATTTCGTCGGCGCGCACGCCCTGGCTGGCCGCCAGCAGGCCGAGGGTCAGACCCGAGAGGCTCAGCAGTTTGATCATGTGTGGGTGCATAAGGGTCATCCTCAGTCCTGCATTTGGGTCTGGCGTTCGACAGGGTCGATCAGCACGGCTTTCTGCTGGCGCACCAGCAGGTCGAGAATCTCTTCCTGGCGATCGCCCAGCACACCGGCAAAGCTGATGCCGCTGGATTTGGTCGGCGCCAGCATCGACACGCGGTACAGCTCGATGCTCAACGGCGAATCAATCGACAGCGGCCCGCTGCCGTTGCCGGCCAGCTCGCCGCCGACCACGATCAGCGAGACTTTCGCGTCAAACGGGTCGAGGGCGATGTCGCGGTCTGTGTCGGTCAAATCCTTGATGTGCCCGTACACGCCGGTCAGCCCGTTGGCCATGGCGGAGTTCTCGTACAGGCGAATGTTCACGCTGTTACGCACGCGGATGCCGTGGCGACGGTTGGCGATGACCTTGTTGCCCCACAACAGGTTGTCGCCGCTCTCATAGAGGGTGATGCCGTCGGTGTGGTTGCGGTAGATCTCGTTGTCGGCGATCAGGTTGTTGACGCTGTTACGGTCGATCACCAGGCCCGAGAGCTTGTTGTCGTAGCTGCGGTTGTTGAAGATGAAGCTGTCGTTGACCTCACGGGAAATGATGATCCCGTGCTTCTTCTTGGTGCCGTAGACGGTGTTGTCAGCAATGATCAGGCCGTGGGAACGGTCGTGCGGGTCGATGCCGTAGACGATGTTGTCTTTGTAGGTGTTGCCCTTGATCACAAAGCCCGTGGTCTCGTAGCAATAGAAGCCGTACCACATGTCCGAGAACTCGGAATCGATGATCCAGCCGGTCGGTTCCGCGCGCTTGAGCACCTTGGCCATGTTCGGCGTGTACTGGGAAATACTCACGCCGTAAGACTTACTGTTGGCGTAGCCGAAGCTGGCCATCTTGGTCTTGGAGATGTAGGTTTCGGTGCCGCCCCAGGCCAGCAGGAACGGGCGGAACTCCTTGGGCGACTTGAACAGCGCCGGGCCGTTGGTCTTTTCGTCCCAGCCGGTGATTTTGGTGTCACGCACAAACAGCTGGCCGTCGTTGATCAGGAACGAACCGGCTTGCTGGGACAGGCGCAGCTCCTGGGTCTGCTTGTCGATGTCGAGGATGCCTTTGCGCCCGACCACAATCGGCAGCTTGGCCAGAAACACGCCCGGCGAGGTTTCACTGAGGTACTGCTTGGGCACTTTGCCGAGCAGGTCCTTGAGGTTCAGGTAGCCGTCGTCGACAAAGATCGCCTGGGGAATGCCGTGCTGGCGTACCACCCATTCGGCCATCTTGTTATCGCCGCCGATAAAGTCCTTGAGCGCGTCTTCCTGCATCATGCGGCGGATGCTGACTTTGCCCGGTTTGCTGCGCACGATCTTCTTTTCCATAGCCGCTGCGGTGTAGCCAGTCAGGTCGGGCAGCGCAGGCTTGGGCAGTTCCAGCGGCGCGGTGGGCGGGCTGGAAATGGTGTAGGTCTTGGCCTGTTGCAGTTCCTTGGCGATGGTCGGCGCCTTGGCCGCCGTATCGGCAAACGCTGTGGCGCTGGCCATCAGCATTGCCGCGACGAGTAGGCTTTGAGCATTCATTGCGCAGGCTCCCATCAGAATTTCCAGATCACGTCGACAAACGCGCGGTGCATGTACGAGTCGACCTGGCTGCCGTAGGCGTCACCCGGCTTGAACACGCCTGCACGAAAGCGCACCAGTGCCGACGGCTCGTCGATCGACTGGCTGAGCGCGGCCGGCAGCAGGCCTTTCTTGAAGTATTTGGTGACCACCAGGTCCATCTCCTGACCCAGGTCTTTTTTGCCGTCTTCCAGCGGTAACGAGGTGCTGGACAGGATCGCGCCGGTCACGTCGTCGGTGTTGTTCTGCACCGCATCGATGCCGTTGCTGCCCACCGGCTTGTTGCCGTCCACGCGCCAGAATTTGTGATAGACCAGGCTGGCGTCGTAATCCTCGCGCAGCTGCCAGGAACCGAACAGGCTCATGGACTGCATGTTGTTCATCTCGCCGCGAAACGCTTCCCCAAAGCGATGCACGCGGGACTGGGTGCCGGTCCAGTTCGAACGGTTGCTTTGCAGGCCGTTCTGCTCGTACTCGGCGCTGGCACGGGAATAAGCCGCACCGACTTGCCACTGCGGGTCGAGGCGCAGGCGCACGCCGATGTCAGTGGCCCAGCCATTCACGTCGTCGCTGCGTTTGGCCTGGGTTGGGCGAGTGCCGTCGGCGTTCAGGGCGTTGACCGTGTCGCGGTTGCCTTTCATGCCGGTGACGCTGGCCCAGTAGTTGACCGTGTTTCTGTTGTTCAAGCTATAGGCGTCGCTGTTGGCTTCGATGCCGAGCCAGGTCAGGTCGCCGTTTTCGCGCTTGTCCAACGAGTCGGTCGCCACGCCCGGTTCCGGGTAGTCGAGCTTACCGTTGTCATGGGTGTGGTGGGCGCGCAAGCCGATCCACTGGCCTGGGGTCCACTGGTAGGCGGCGTCGGCGTAGAGGTGCTGGCGGTCCTTGTCCTTGGGCGACAGTTCCTTGAGGTCGGTGCGGTATTCGCTGAAGCGTTCGGCGACGCCGACATTGGCCTTGAGCAGGGTGGTATCGAAGGTCCAGTTCAGCGCTTCGATATTGGTGTCGCGCCATTGGCCGTCGTCATTGCGCAGGCGTTGGCGACCCAGCTTGAGCAGCTCGCCCGGGTAAGGCGTGAAACCGCTGTAGCCGACCCAGAACTCGCGCATGGCCAGGTAGTTTTTCTTGGACTTGCGGTCGTTGTTGGTGGTTTGCTGATTTTCGTCATCGGCCGATTGTTGCAAGGGGTCGGTCTCGATGATGTCACTCGACACGACCGCCTGACCCATGGCGTAGGCGCTCCACGCGCCGCTTTCGCCGTAGACCCACGGGCGCAGGTCGAGGCCGATGCCGTTCACATCGCCACCTTTTTGCGTGCCAAGGTCGCGGTCATCTTCGGACTGTGCGGTGGCTTTGACTTCCAGGCCGAAGTTCTTGGCTTCGGTCAGCGCGGCCAGGGTCGGGCACGACCACAGCAGGGCGAAGGTCAGGCCGATACCGGCCTTGACGAATGGGTTGAGCTTCATAGGGATTCCTCGCCGTCTTCTTCTTGCAGGGCGTGCAGTTGCAGCGTGCTCTGGGCCAGGGTGCCGCGCGTGGCCAGTTCCTGTTGCACCAGGCGTTGGCCTTCGGCGCGTTGTTCTGGCGTGAGCGGGGCTTCGAGCTGCGTGGCCAGGTCATTGGCCTCTGGCGTGTCCTGGGCTTTGGCCAATTGGCTGAAGACATAGGCGTTCAATGGGTCGGGCTTGGTGCCCTTGCCCTGGGAGAACAATTGCGCGATGGCGAAGTCGGCGCTGTTCTGGCCGTTGCGTGCAGCGGTCAGCAGGTGGTCGAGGGCTTTTTGCGAGTAGACCTTGCCCAGGTAGCCACGGCGGTAGATCTGGCCGAGGTAGTAATCGGCGGCGACTTCACGGCCCACGGCTTTCTCGAAATGCGCTTCGGCAGCCTTGGCGTCTGCCGGCACCCATTTGCCTTCGTAGTAGAGCTTGCCCAGCAACAGCTCGGCGCGCGGCTGGTCGGCGGCGCGGCCGTTGTCCAGGTACTTCATCATCTGGTCGACGTCGCCCAGTTCGGGGAAGTCGTAGAGCAGTTGCGCCAGGCTGACCCAGGAGGCCGGGTAGCCGGGGGCGATTTTTTCCAGCAGCGCCTGGGCGGTTTTTTCATCCGGCTGGCCGAGGGTCGCGTCACCCAATACGCGGGCTACGCTGTCGACACGCTGGGCGGTGACGGTGCCACGGGCGTAGCCGGCTTCGAGCTGCTTGAGCAGTTCGGCCTGTTTTTCCGGCTCGGCTTTTTTCTGGTAGACCGTGGCCAGTTCGACGTAGCAGATATCGGTGGTGTTCAGCGCCGCCTTGCAGATGCGCTCCACATCATCCAGGTGCTGTTCGTAGGTGCCCTGGGTGCGGTACAGCAGCACTTGGGCCAGGCCGGCTTCCGGATAACCCGCCGCTTGCCATTTGCTGATCTGCTGCTGGGCGTTCACGTTGGGGAAGCTGTGCGGGTATTGCAGGTACAGCATCGCCAGTGGGATCAGGGTGTTGCCTTCGCCATTGGCAAAGGCCTTTTTCAACAGGCCTTCGGCTTCGTGCTGTTCGGCTTCGGTAGCGCCGGGTTTGGCCACCAGCAGGCGGCCCAGACGTGCCTGGGCACGCGGCGACGTATCGGCGGCCGCGCGGTAAGTGGCCTCGGCCTGGCGGATCTGCTCGGGATCGCGGGTGGTGACCTGGATGTCAGCGAGGCCGACTTGGGCTTCGCTGTAGCCCAGGTCTGCCAACTGCTGGTAGTTCTGTTGGGCGGTGACCGTGTCGCCACGTTTGAGGGCTTCGTTGGCCAGGCGCTGGTCGGGCAGGCCGGCGCAACCGGCGAGGCTGACCGCCAGTGCCAATGTGCAGAATGCAGAGGCGAAGTGCGACCCGCTCTGTGTGGGAGCTGGCTTGCCTGCGATGCGGGCAACTCGGTCTTTCAGGTGCACCGAGTCGATCCCATCGCGGGCAAGCCCGACTCCCACAGTGCTCTGTGTTGTGCTTGAAATAGGGTTCACAGGCATGTCCTCCGCTTACAGACCGTGAGCCATGGCTTTATCGATCAGCCAGTTCAGCGAAGGGCCGCGGTCGCTGGTGACTTCCACTGGGCGCCCGGCATAGGTGCTGTCCAGCGGCGCGTCCGGCTTGATCTGCACGCGAATGTCGGAAGACAAGTCGGCGCTGTTCAGGCTGGTGCTGCTGACGATGGTGCCGGTACGGATCTGTTCTTCGTCGGCGACCTGGAAGTTCACCTGGGTACCTGGGCGCACGTCACCGAACTGGCGATAGGTAAAGCGCGCTTCCACATTGGCCTGGCTGCCGCGTGGCACCAGCTGGAAGATCACATCGCCCTTGCTGGCGTACTGGCCGTCAGCGACCAATTGCTGGGCGACCACGCAATCGCACGGCGAGGTCAGGGTGCCGGTCATTTGCTTGCCGAACAGCTCTTCAACCTTGGCCGGTTGCAGCTGGTCTTCGTCCAGATGGCCCTTGAGCACATCGAGCATGCTGGTGCTGAACGTCGCCAGTGGCGCACCTTTGGCTGCAACCGCGTCGCCTTTGAGCAGGCTCTGCACGGTGCCGTCGCGCGGCATGGTCACGTTCATGCCGGGCACGCTGACGAGGCCGGCCTGGGCGTGGCTGACGAAGTACATGCCGTACACCGACTTGAAGACAAAACCGAACGCGGCGAGGCCGACAATGAAGATCCCGGCGCTGAACACCACCGCGCGCAGGCGGCCGAACGCGGTCATGCCGCTACCGCCGTCCTTGACCTTGCGCGCCTTGGTGAAGTTGTCGCGTTGCAGGGTGGCCAGCACGTCGCCCATGGTCACGATGTCGCCGGACAGGTGCGAAGTGATCAGGTGGCGCAGGGTGGAAATATCCTGGGCGTCGAGGTTCTGGAACTGGCAACCGGTGCGGCCGCTCTGGCGGTCGTAGGAGCGAATCTGCAGCTCTACATCCATCGCCAAACCGAGGTTATCGATCACGAACTGCAGGCGGCCCTTGTGCACTTCACCGACGGTCAGCGGCTGGGTGGCGGTGAACGCCAGGCCACCGGCGGACAGGTCGATCACCCGTGCTTCGGTCTGGGTACGGTCGGTGTTGAAGAAGCGCAGCTTGGCCGGGATTTTGACCCGGGCATGTTGGCGCTGGGCTTCGGATTCGTGGACAACGTTGGCGTTTACTGGGCTGTTCATATGTTCGATTTCCTAGTTAATTCAGGCTTGGCTGGGTCAGACCATCATCAGCAACACGGCGACGAAAATGCTGCCGGCGGAGAAGGTCATGGTCCGAGACGACCAGGTGTTGAACCAACGTTGAAAGCTGGCCAAATCGCGGGTCAGTTTGGTGTCCTGGCGGGTCCAGGACTGTTGATCAAGGCGGAAGAACACGTAGATCTTCACCAGCGCGCCCATGATCTGGTTGTAATAGAGAATCACCGGGTAGGCCGGGCCGATCTTGTGGCCGGAGCACGACAGCAGCAGGGTCAGGATCAGGCGGGTGATACCGATCCACAGCAGGTACGCGAGGATGAACGCGCCGCCGTATTTGAAGGTGGCGATGATCGCCACGGTCAGGCCGAGCAGGGAGGTCCACATCGATACGCGTTGGTCGAACAACACGATGCTGGTGAACAGGCCCAACCGACGCATACCCAGGCCCAGGGCGCGGGAGTTCTGGCGCAGGTTGTTGCCGTACCAGCGGAACATCAGCTTGCGGCTGGCCTTGATAAAGCTCTTTTCCGGCGGGTGTTCCACGGTGTGGATCGCGGCGTCCGGCACGTAGAAGGTGTCGTAGCCCAGGCGCATCAGGCTGAACCAGCTCGACTTGTCGTCACCGGTCAAAAACTTGAAGCGGCCCAGGCGCCAGTGTTGCAGCGAGTCGCTTTCCACGTCGGCGATAAAGCCGGGGTCGGTCACCACGTTGGCGCGGAACACCGACATACGACCGGTCATGGTCAGTACGCGCTTGGACAGGGCCATGGAGCACATGTTGATGTGGCGTTGGGCGAAGCGCAGCTTGTGCCATTCGCTCATGATGTAGCCGCCGCGTACTTCGCAGAATTCGTTAGTGGTCAGGCCACCGACATTGCCAAACAGCTGGAACCACGGCACGGTCTTGCGCACTACGCCTTCGGCGAGCACGGTGTCGCCGTCGATCACCGCTACCACGGCGCGGTCGTCCGGCAAGTGGCGCGAAATGGCGCGGAAACCAAAGGCCAGGCCGTCGCGTTTGCCGGTGCCGGCGATGCGCACGAAGTCGAGCTTTACGCGCTCCGGCGGGTTCATGCGTTCCCACAGGCTTTTCACCAGCAGCTCATCGGACATCTCCACCAGCGAGCACACCACGGTGGTTGGGAAGCCGCACTCGATGGCTTCGCGAATCACCGAGCTGTAGACCTGCGCGGTGGTCAGCGCGTCGATACGGAAACTGGTGACCATCAGGAATACGTGGGACGGGTCGGCCGCCTTGCCCAGCTTGCGCACCTTGCGGCGCAAGTGCGGGTAGACCACGTACAGGAACAGCATGCCGCGAAAGAAATGCGTAGCACCCATCGAGTAGCGCCAGATACCGACGGCGCCAATCAGGAAAATAAAATTCTTCGACTGCGAGTCGAACGTACTGGCCGGCAACAGCAGGGCGAGACCCATCAGCAGGCTGAGGAAGAACAACCAGCCGGCCGATTGCAGTAATACATGTTTTAACTTGGACATAAGCGTCATCCGGAAGGGAAGGAGGCTTCAGGCTGCACGCGCTGGGGATAAAGACACGTGCAACCCGAAACTTGCCGTCGCTGTTACCAGCAAATGCCTTCGGTACGGCTGCTGACACTGGTGGCCTGGGACATGAAGCCCACCAAGTCGATCACCTGTTTGCCGTGAGGTGCGTTGTGCGCCAGGGCACGGAATTTCTCGTCACGGTTGCCGAGGATGATCACGTCGGAGTTGTTGATCACGTTGTCGAAGTCGGAATTGAGCAGGGACGACACATGCGGGATCTTGCCTTCGATGTAGTCCTTGTTCGCGCCGTGGACACGGGCGTATTCGACGTTGCTGTCGTAGATGCTCAGGTCAAAACCCTTGCCGATCAGCATTTCCGCCAGTTCGACCAGCGGGCTTTCGCGCAGGTCGTCGGTGCCGGCCTTGAAGCTCAGGCCCAGCAGGGCGACTTTGCGTTTGTCATGGCCGGCGACGATGTCGAAGGCGTTCTGTACCTGGGACTCGTTGCTGCGCATCAGCGAGTTGAGCAGCGGCGCTTCCACATCCAGCGAGCTGGCGCGGTAGGTGAGGGCGCGCACGTCTTTGGGCAGGCACGAGCCGCCGAACGCGAAGCCTGGGCGCATGTAGTACTGGGACAGGTTGAGCGTCTTGTCCTGGCACACCACTTCCATCACTTCACGGCCATCGACGCCGACGGCCTTGGCGATGTTGCCAATCTCGTTGGCGAAAGTGACCTTGGTGGCGTGCCACACGTTGCAGGTGTACTTGATCATCTCGGCGACGGCGATGTCCTTGCGGATGATCGGTGCATCGAGTTCTTCGTACAGCGACTGCAGGACATCGCCGGAGGCTTTGTCGAACTCACCGATGACGGTCATTGGCGGCAGGTCATAGTCGGCGATGGCGGTGGATTCACGCAGGAACTCAGGGTTCACCGCCACGCCGAAGTCGACACCGGCTTTTTTGCCGGAGCAGTCTTCCAGAATCGGGATCACTACGTTGGCCACGGTGCCTGGCAGTACGGTACTGCGCACTACGATGGTGTGACGGGTGGTTTTGTCACGCAGGACAAAACCGATCTCGCGGCATACCGCTTCGATGTAGTTGAGTTCCAGGTCGCCGTTTTTCTTGCTCGGCGTGCCCACGCAAATCATCGACAGGTCGGTATCGCGGATGGCGTCGGCGAAGTTGGTAGTGCCGCGCAGTCGACCGTTTGCGATGCCTTGGCTCAACAGTTCGCCCAGACCCGGTTCAACGATCGGCGATTTACCCGCATTGATCAGGTCGATCTTATCCTTGGAGATGTCTACGCCGACCACTTCATGGCCACGGGCAGACAGGCAACCGGCACAGACTGCGCCAACGTAACCCAAACCAAATATGCTGATGCGCATCGCAATTACCTCTTTGTTTAATACAGGCCATTAGATGGCTGGAGTTCATGTTTGCAAGCGTCACTGATGCCGCGAAAGTTGGGCGAATAGACGCCGACTTACCGCGTGCAGGCATGTTTAATGACGAGTGACTAATAAGTGCACCCAAGGTGTGCGCAACGTGGCCTTGTTATTGGAGCTTGCCCTCAAATGCAGCCGGCCTTCCTGGGAGAAGGGCCTGGCGTCAGTGCCGCAGGGCCTTGATAGAGGCTGATAGCCTTTAAATATCAATGTCTTGGGTTGTATCACTGACCCATTAGGGGAAGCTTGGCCTTGGCCTTACAGTGCGTGGCGATTCATCCTTGTCGCCGCTATCAACTAATCAATTGGCAATATGACTCCTGAGTCAAAGTTGAAATATGACAACTTTGCTACTTCCGTGGGTTGGTCATGTAAGTCATCTCTTACAGCAACAGAGAATTTCGTTACCGGTGGTATGAGCGGTGCTTTAGGGTGAAGTTCCTGGCCGCTCATCCTGTTTCCGGAAATTTCTTGAAATATTAGAAAAGATGGCACTGGTACTATATTGATAGCACTTGCTATTTGGGCGAGTGGATATGGGGAGTTGAAGAGAGGGGATAGTTTTGTGCCACTAGTGTTTGAAAAAAGTGGTGCCACTACGAAAAAAAATGACGAATGTCGAGTGAAAGATTCGTTAGGAATCTGCTTGAGGTTTTTTTGACGTCAAACAAATGACTTTTTCGACGTGGAATGCAGACAAAAATGTGGGAGCTGGCTTGCCTGCGATAGCGGAGTGTCAGGTAAAGAAATACTGACTGACCCACAGCTATCGCAGGCAAGCCAGCTCCCACAGTTGAACTACAGCGTGAGAGCGGGCGCTATTCCGGTGCGTGATCGCGCAGGAACACCAAATTATCCGGCTTGGACTGCTCCGCATTGAAGCGATAACCCTGCACATCAAACTGCTTCAGTTTGGCAGGATCATTGATGCGTTCTTCAATCACAAAACGGCTCATCATGCCCCGCGCCTTTTTGGCGTAGAAGCTGATGATCTTGTACTGGCCGTTCTTCAGGTCCTTGAACTCGGTGTTGATGATCCGTGCGTTCAGAGCCGTGCGCTTGACCGCCGAGAAGTACTCGTTGGAGGCCAGGTTGAGCAGCACGTCGTCGCCTTGTTCGGCCAGCGCTTCATTGAGCCATTCGCTGATGCGCGTGCCCCAGAATGCGTAGAGGTCTTTGCCGCGGGCGTTGGGCAGTTTGGTGCCCATCTCCAGGCGGTACGGCATCATCAGGTCCAGCGGGCGCAGCAGGCCGTAGAGGCCCGAGAGCATGCGCAGGTGGTCCTGGGCGTAGCTGAAGTCGGCATCGCTGAAGGTTTCGGCATTCAGGCCGGTGTAGACGTCGCCCTTGAACGCCAGCAGCGCCTGCTTGGCATTGGCCGGTGTGAAGGCCGGGGTCCAGCTGCCGAAACGGGCGGCATTGAGGCCGCCGATTTTGTCGGAGACGTGCATCAACTCGCTGATTTGCGCCGGGCTCAATTCGCGCAATTGTTCGATCAGCTCCTGGGAGTGGTCGAGGTATTGCGGTTGAGTGAAGCGTGGGGTTGCCGGCTTTGACTCGAAGTCGAGGGTTTTGGCGGGGGAAATCACCATCAGCATGAAGTTGGCTCCTGTAATCGTGGCAGGGATTCTAGGGGGTTGAGTGGTTTGACTCCACCTATGATGGCGATAGGCACGATCCGCTATGATGGGCGGTAACTCTGGAGAGGGAGACCCTGCGTGCGCCTAGCACTATTATTGTCAGCCTGCTTACTGTGCCTGAACGCCAGCGCCGCGCCGGTGGATGTCGCCAGCCTGGACCGTGGCATCTGGCCCGAAAAGCTCAGCAGCCCGGCGCTGTTCGATGTCGCTTCGCGCGCTGAAATCCTGATGTTCGCCCATAGCCTGCTGGCCAGCGAAAACCAGGATGAGGCCGCCCTCAAGCAGCGTCTTGGTCTGAAAAACATCAACCTCGCCGCCATCGACGACCTGCGTCGCCAGCTCTGGCAGCGCCTGCTGGAAAACTACACGGCGGCCCAGCAGAGCTGCGAAGAGGACGCCTCGTTCTGCTACCTGGTGGAAAACATGGACGATCTGCGCGAGCAGGCCGGCAAGTTCCAGGTCAGCGATAACTCCTTCTATATAGGCTGGGCCGGGCCTAGCCATAACTTCCATGAACGCTACCTGGAGGAGCTGTTGCGCAAAGCCGCGCTGTTCCCGCAGATCAGCAGCGAAGTGCTGCGCTTTGGTGACCACGAACGCAATGGCGACGAGTTCAACGACCGTCTGTTCCTGCTGACCTTCGACGGCGGCCCGGCGCCGGTCAGCGGCAATACCGACTGGCTCACCGACTACCTGCGCAAGCAGAAGATGAACGCCATGTTCTTTGCCCTTGGCAGCAGTTTGCAAACCCGTGTGGAGCGCAGTTCCAGCAGTGACGTGCAGGCCTTGTACCAAGGCCAGTGCGTGGGCACCCAGGGTTGGCAATACCGCTCCCACAGCCATTGGGTCGAGTGGCAAAGCTCGATTACGCGCAGCGCTGCGCTGGTGCAGAACCTGATGCCGGAAAACTACGTTCCGCTGTTTCGCCCGCCCTATGGCCAGCGCCGTGCCGACAGCCAGGGTTTCTTCCAATCCCAGGGTTTGCAGGTGGCGTTGTGGGACATCGACTCCCAGGACGAACCGGGCAAACTCAAGGCCGATGAGTCGGCGCAACGGGTGCTGACGTTGATGCTGCTGTGGCGCAAAGGCGTGATCGTGTTTCACGACACCCAGGACAAGGCGCGGGTGGCATTGCCGATGTTATTGCAGGCAACGGCGCAAAGTGGCTTGGGGTGGCAGGACTGCCGGGAGGCATTTCGCTGAAGTGCCCGGCCCTGTTAGGGATGGGGGAATTCAGGGGTGATTTTGTGCGACATTTCGATGCAGGCGGACTTCCGACTTTAACGGGGTCACTGGCACTCGGCTAGTGCTATTCGTCATCCTGAAAAATAAATTTAAAAAAAGCGTCAAAGTGCTTTTTCCTGTCATGGGTTTTGCGGTATTACGAAGTCAGATCGCCGAACCCTGCAACACAGGTGGCGTCTTCCAAGACTCCTCATGTGGGCACTGCACTTGACGTCACTCAGGTGCAGTCGGTGGTCGAATCGAGGCGCAGCACCGCCCAGGTATTGCGTCGAATGGCTCCCACAAAGGTGACCGAGTATGGATGATCATGGACGTAACCCTTCTTCCGACCAGCCAATCCTTTATGTGCTTGATACCAACGTATTGATCCACGATCCAAACGCACTGCTTAACTTCGAAGAACACCACGTCGCCATCCCGATGATCGTGCTTGAGGAGCTCGACAAACTCAAAAGCGGGCACCACAGCGTGGCTGCCGAATGCCGCCAGGCGATCCGCCTGATCGACAAGACCCTGGGCGAAGCCTCACCCGAGGACGTTGAAGTCGGCGTGCCGATCCAGCGTGGCAAAAGCGGGCCGAAGGGCTTGCTGTCGATTCTGATGAGCAAGCGCAGCGAGCCCAACAGCCTGCTGCCGGAAAACCTCAACGACAACAAAATCATCAACCAATTGATCGACCTGCACGCGCGCGACAAGGACCTGCGCCTGGTGCTGGTGACCAAAGACATCAATATGCGCCTCAAGGCACGAGCGTGTGGGATCGCTGCCGAGGACTACAGTACCGACCAACTCGTCGACGACGTGTCGATGCTGTCGCGGGGTTATCACACCGTGACCGGCTCTTTCTGGGATCTTGTCAGCAAGGTCGAAACCCGTCAGGACCATGGCCGTACCTGGCACCAGGTGCAGTTGATCGACAACCTGCCGGCCGTGCACATCAATGAATTCATCATCGACGAACAGGGTTTTGTGGGCTGGATCAAAGAGATCCAGGTCGACAAACTGCTGATCCTCGACCTGCATCAGGAACCCCTGTTGCATCAGGAAGCCTGGGGCCTGAAACCGCGTGACATCTACCAGAGCCTGGCGCTCTATGCGCTGCTCGACCCGGACATTCACCTGGTCAACCTGACCGGCGCTGCAGGCTCGGGGAAAACCATCCTCGCCCTGGCGGCCGCCATTGAGCAAACCATGGTGACCAAGCGTTATCGCCGCATCATCGCCACCCGCAGCGTGCAGGGCCTGGACCAGGAGATCGGCTTTCTACCCGGCACCGAAGCGGAAAAAATGGAGCCGTGGCTGGGGGCGATCACCGACAACCTCGAAGCCTTGCACATGGATGACGAAAACACCCATGGCAGCGTCGACTACATCCTCAGCAAAGTGCCGTTGCAGTTCAAATCCCTCAATTACATCCGAGGTCGCAGCTTCCAGCAGAGCCTGATTTTGATCGATGAATGCCAGAACCTCACGCCGCACCAGATGAAAACCATCATCACCCGTGCTGGCGCCGGTTCCAAAGTGGTGTGCCTGGGCAACCTGGCACAGATCGACACCCCTTACCTGTCCGCGACCAGCTCCGGGCTGACCTACCTGACGGAACGCTTTAAAGACTTCCCGAACGGCGTGCATATCGCGCTGCAAGGGGTACCTCGTTCGATCCTGGCCGAGTACGCCGAATCCCATCTGTAATCGCCCATGCTGTAGTTAGTGGCTAAATGCCACAAAATACCCCGGATTTCTCGCGAAGTTCGGGGTTTTTGTTATGGGCGACATTTGTCTTCGTTAATGCGTCCTGGGTGCTTGTAGGCTTTGTAATTATTTTGTTACATTTTTTATCGCCGAAAACTCTAAGAAAACAGCGTAACCCCGTCGAAACGCGATCGCTTTGATTCGACGATTTATTCAAGACCCGGCGTTGGTCTTGCGCGTGATCCTGCCTATTACAAAAAGCCCGATACATCGCTCATTGACGAAGCACATATCCAAAGGGAAAGGAAAATGGACGCAGCAGGTAATGGCTTCACTTTGTCGCAAAAACGCAAGCGCGCCACAGGCTCAAAATCGATACCCCTTACACCCATCGCACTCGGCTTGGCCTTATGGCTGGGCCAGGGCTCCATGGCCTGGGCCGATGACGCCAACCCCTACACGTCGCCAGTGCTGGAGTCGGCCTTCAGAAAAGCCGTTGCCTCGTTTGGCCCCAACACCGATGTGTATAAAAACCTGCGGTTCGCCTACGCCGATATCGTCGACCTTGCGGCCAAGGATTTTGCCGCACAGTCCGGCAAGTTCGATTCGGCCCTCAAGCAAAACTACGAACTGCAACCGGAAAACCTCACCATCGGCGCCATGCTCGGCGATACCAAGCGTCCGCTGGACTACGCCTCGCGCCTGGATTACTACCGCAGCCGGCTGTTCAGCAACAGCGGGCGCTATACCACCAATATTCTCGACTTCTCCAAGGCCATTATCGCCAACCTGCCGGCGGCCAAGCCCTACACCTACGTAGAGCCTGGCGTGAGCAGCAACCTCAACGCGCAACTGAATGCCGGCCAATCCTGGGCGGGCGCCACCCGTGACTGGAGCGCCAACGCGCAAACCTGGAAAACCCCCGAAGCCCAGGTCAACTCCGGCCTGGACCGCACCAACGCGTATTACGCGTATGCCTTGGGCATGACCGGCAAGGGCGTGAACGTCGGCGTGCTCGACTCAGGCATCCTCACTGAACACTTCGAGTTCCAGGGCAAGAATGCCCAGGGCCAGGACCGAGTGCAGGCAGTGACCTCCACCGGCGAGTACTACGCCACCCACCCGCGTTACATTCATGACACGCCGGACGGCCAGTTCCAAAAAGGCGAGCACTTCAGTATTTCCGGCGAGTACGACCCGAAGATCAATGACGGTCACGGCACGGAGATGTCCGGCGTACTGGGCGCCAGCCGCAACGGCACCGGCATGCATGGCATTGCGTTTGACGCGAATATTTTTGTCGCCAATACCGGCGGCACCGATGACAACCGTTTCCAGGGCTCCAATGACCTGGACTACAACGCGTTCATGGCCAGCTACAACGCGCTGGCGGCGAAGAACGTCTCGATCGTCAACCAGAGCTGGGGCCAGAATTCGCGCAATGATGTGGAAAACCACTTCGGCAACGTAGGCGACAGCGCGGCCGATAATTTGCGCGACATGACCGCTGCCTATCGCCCGTTCTGGGACAAGGCCCACGCCGGGCAAAAGACCTGGATGGACGCGATGGCTGACGCCGCGCGGCAAAACACCTTTATCCAGATTATCTCGGCGGGCAACGACAGCCACGGCGCCAACCCGGACACCAACGCCAACCTGCCGTTTTTCAAGCCCGATATCGAGAGCAAATTCCTCTCGATCACCGGCTACGACGAGACCAGCGCCCAGGTCTACAACCGCTGTGGCACGTCGAAGTGGTGGTGCGTGATGGGCGTTTCAGGCATCCCGTCCACCGGACCCGAAGGGGAAATTATCCCCAACGCCAACGGCACCTCTGCGGCTGCGCCGAGCGTCTCCGGGGCGCTGGCGCTGGTGATTCAACGCTTCCCTTACATGACCGCCAGCCAGGCGCGGGATGTGTTGCTGACTACCTCCAGCCTGCAAGCGCCGGACGGTCCCGATACGCCGGTGGGCGACCTGACCGGTGGCCGCACCTACGACAACCTGCAACCGGTGCACGACGCCGCGCCAGGCACGCCGCAAGTGCCGGGCGTGGTCAGCGGTTGGGGCTTGCCCAACCTGCAAAAAGCCATGCAAGGGCCGGGGCAGTTCCTCGGCTCGGTGGCGGTGGCCTTGCCGGGTGGTACGCGCGATATCTGGGCCAACCCGATTTCCGATGAGGCAATCCGCGCCCGCCGTGTAGAAGACACCGCCGAACAAGCCACCTGGGCGGCCACCAAGCAACAGAAAGGCTGGGTCAACGGCTTACCCGCCAATGCCTCTGACGATGACCAGTTTGAATATGAAATCGGCCACGCCCGGGAACAGGCGACGCTGGCACGCGGCAAGGATTTGCTCACCGGCACGACCTACGTCGGCAGCCTGGCCAAGTCCGGCGACGGCGAACTGGTGCTCGAGGGCCAGAACACCTATTCGGGCAGCACCTGGGTACGCGGCGGCAAGCTGTCGGTAGACGGCTCGTTGACCTCCGCGGTGACCGTGGATGGCAGCGCGGTAGGCACCCGCAATGCGGATAACGGCGTGATGACCACGTTGGGCGGCACACTGGCCGGTAACGGCACGGTGGGTGCCTTGACCGTGAACACAGGCGGGCGCGTGGCGCCGGGCCACTCGATCGGCACGCTGCACACCGGCGACGTGACCTTCAACCCTGGTTCGGTGTATGCCGTGGAGGTCGGCCCGAACGGGCAAAGTGATCAAATCCAAAGCAGCGGCGTCGCCACCCTTAACGGAGGTGTGGTGACCGTATCCCTGGAAAACAGCCCGAACCTGCTGTCTGCCACTGAGGCCCGTAGCCTGGTGGGCCAGCAGTTCAACATCCTGACGGCCAGCCAGGGCATCAACGGCCAGTTTGCAGCGATCACGCCCAACTACCTGTTTATCGGCACGCAGTTGAGCTATCAGCCGAACCAACTGAGCCTGGCCGTGGCGCGTAACCAGACGACGTTTGCCAGCATCGCGCAAACCCGCAACGAACGCGCCGTAGCGACGGCGGCCGAAGCCTTGGGCGCGGGCAGCCCGGTGTATGAAAGCCTGCTGGCCTCAGACTCGGCGGCGCAGGCGCAGGCTGCATTCAAGCAACTCTCGGGGCAACTGCACTCGGACGTGGCCGCAGCGCAAATGGCGGACAGCCGTTACATTCGTGAAGCGGTCAACGGCCGTCTGCAACAGGCTCAGGCGCTGGACTCCAGCGCGCAGATCGACACTCACGACAACGGCGGCTGGGTTCAGCTGCTGGGCGGGCGCAATAACGTCAGCGGTGACAACAACGCCAGCGGCTACTCCTCGTCTACCAGTGGCGTGCTGCTGGGCCTGGACACCGAGGTCGGCGACGGCTGGCGTGTGGGCGCCGCCACCGGCTACACCCAAAGCCATCTCAATGGCGAGTCGGCATCGGCGGACAGTGACAACTATCACCTGTCGGTCTACGGCGGTAAACGCTTCGACGCCATTGCCCTGCGCATGGGCGGTGCCACCACTTGGCACCGTATCGACAGCTCGCGCCGTGTGGCGTACGCCAACCAGTCGGACTACGACAAAGCTGACTACAACGCGCGCACCGACCAAGTGTTTGCCGAGATCGGTTACACCCAATGGAACCAGTTCGAACCCTTCGCCAACCTGACCTACCTGAACTACCAGAGCGATTCGTTCAAGGAAAAAGGCGGCGCCGCAGCCTTGCATGCCAGCAAGCAAAGCCAGGACGCCACGCTTTCCACCTTGGGCCTGCGCGCGCATACCCAACTGCCGGTCAGCTCGACCTCGGCGGTGACGTTGCGCGGTGAGTTGGGCTGGGAGCATCAGTTTGGCGACACCGATCGCGACGCCTCGCTGAAGTTTGCCGGCAGCGACAACGCGTTTGCGGTCAATAGTGTGCCGGTGGCCCGCGATGGCGCGGTGATCAAGGCCAGTGCGGAAATGGCCCTGACCAAGGACACGCTGGTGTCGTTGAACTACAGCGGTTTGCTGTCCAATCGGGGTAACAACAACGGAATCAATGCCGGGTTTACTTTCCGGTTCTAACGCAAGTGTTGGTATTTGAAGGGGCGCTTTGCGCCCCTTTTTTCATGGGATAAACAGCCCTGCGCAAAATTGACTCACAGGTTTACAATTGCCGCTCCTGATCAGGAGTATCCCTGTGCTGACTCATCTCGATTCCCAAGGTCGCGCCCACATGGTCGACGTCACTGACAAAGCCGTGACGTTCCGTGAAGCCGTGGCCGAAGCGCGGGTGCGCATGCTGCCCGAAACCCTGAAAATGATTGTCGACGGCGCCCACCCCAAGGGCGACGTGTTTGCCGTGGCTCGCATCGCCGGGATCCAGGCGGCGAAAAAAACCAGTGACCTGATCCCGTTGTGCCATCCGCTGATGCTGACCGGCGTCAAGGTTGAACTGCGCGCCGACGGTGTGGATGCTGTGCATATCCTCGCGCGCTGCAAACTCAGCGGCCAGACTGGCGTGGAGATGGAAGCGCTCACCGCCGCCAGTGTCGCCGCGCTGACGATCTACGACATGTGCAAGGCGGTGGACCGTGGCATGACCATCGAAAGTATTCGCCTGCTGGAAAAGCTTGGCGGCAAAAGCGGGCATTTCAAGGCGGACCAGGCATGAGCATCAACGTATTGTTTTTTGCGCGTTACGCCGAAGCGACAGGCTTCGATTCGCTGGAGATGGAAGGCGAGTTCGCTACCGTCGATGCGGTGCGACTGGCGTTGGCGGCAGACCCTGAGTTTGCGGTGCTCAACGAGAGCAGCCTGATGTGTGCGCGCAACGAGGAGCTGTGCAGCCTCGACGAACCGGTGCAGGCCGGTGATGAAGTGGCATTTTTCCCGCCCGTGACCGGAGGCTGAGCATGGCCATTCGCGTACAGGCCGAGGCATTTGACCCCGGCGCAGAGGTCAACGCCATGCACGCCGCCAATGTCGGCGTGGGCGCGGTGGTGAGTTTTGTCGGTTATGTACGCGACTTCAATGACGGTCGCGATGTGTCCGGGATGTTCCTGGAGCACTACCCCGGCATGACCGAAAAAGCCCTGGCCAAGATCACCGTGGAAGCCGGGCAGCGCTGGCCGTTGCTCAAGTTGGAAGTGCTGCACCGGATCGGCGCGTTGGAGCCGGGCGAGCCGATTGTGTTTGTTGCGGCGGCCAGCGCGCATCGCCAGGCGGCGTTTGATGCCTGTGCGTTTGTGATGGATTACTTGAAGACGCGGGCGCCGTTCTGGAAGAAGGAAAACACGCCTGAAGGCCCGCGCTGGGTGGAAGGGCGGGGCAGTGATCACGCGGCGGCGGAGCGCTGGAAGTGAGCATCTGCTGAAGATCGATGGAGATCCAAATGTGGGAGCTGGCTTGTGTGGGAGCTGGCTTGCCTGCGATAGCATCTCCTCGGTGCAACGGAAAAACCGAGGTGCCTGTATCGCAGGCAAGCCAGCTCCCACACAAGCCAGCCCCCACATTTCCTACTGCATTTCAGCTATTAAGGGCGTTTGCGTTCCACAGCCCGCAGCAAATGCGTCGGCGGCGTTTCGCAGCTGATCTTGCGACCCAGAAGCGTCTCAATCGACGGCAGCTGGTACGAGTCATCTTCCCCTGCAAAGCTGATCGAAACACCCGCCGCCCCGGCACGGCCAGTACGGCCAATGCGGTGCACGTAGTCGTCCGGCACTTCCGGCAGGGTGAAGTTGATCACGTGGCTGATGCCGTCGATGTGAATACCGCGCCCGGCCACGTCGGTGGCCACCAGCACGCGGATCTTGCCTTCGCGGAAACCTTCCAGGGTCTTGATACGCTTGTGCTGCGGCACATCGCCGGACAGTTGCGCGGCATTGACGCCATCACGCACCAGGCGTTCTTCGATGCGGCGTACTTCGTCCTTGCGGTTGGCGAACACCATCACGCGCTCCCAACCGTTGTCGTTGACCAGGTTGTAGAGCAGCTTGTACTTGTCGGCCCCGGCCACGGCATAGATGTGTTGCTCAACGTTTTCGCTGGCAACGTTCAGCGCTTCGATCTCGACGATGGACGGGTCGGTGGTCCACTGCTTGGCGAGGTTCATCACGTCTTCGGTGAAGGTCGCAGAGAACAGCAGGGTCTGGCGCTCGTTTTTCGGCGGGGTCTGGCGAATGATCTGGCGCACTTGCGGGATAAAGCCCATGTCGAGCATGCGGTCGGCTTCGTCCAGCACCATCACTTCAACCATGTCCAAATGCACGTCACCGCGCTGGTTGAAGTCGAGCAGGCGGCCTGGCGTGGCCACCAGGATGTCGCAGTGACGGGCTTCGAGGTGCTTGAGCTGCTTGTCGAAGTCCATGCCGCCCACGAACGTCATGACGTTGAGGCCGGTGTACTTGGTCAGGTCGGCGGCGTCCTTGGCGATCTGTACCACCAGCTCGCGGGTCGGGGCGATGATCAGTGCACGCGGCTCACCCATGTAGCGTTCTTTGGGCGGTGGCGTTTGCAGCAGCTGGGTGATGATCGAGATCAGGAACGCGGCGGTCTTGCCGGTGCCGGTCTGCGCGCGGCCGATGGCGTCTTTGCCGGCGAGGGTGAAGCCCAGCACCTGCGCCTGGATCGGCGTGCAGTACGGGAAGCCCAGGTCCTGGATGGCATGCATCAGTTCCGGGGCCAGTTTGAAGTCATGGAAGCGGGTCTTGCCTTCCTGGGGTTCAACCACGAAGTCTTCGAGTTTCCACGGGGTCACGGGCGGCTTCGGTGCGCGTTCACGACGGGGCGCTTTCGGCGCCGGCGCGGGGGCTGCCTCGACAGGTTGGGCCTGTTCGGGCGCGGTCACCTTTGGCTTCTGCGGCTGTGCGGCAGGTGCGGTCCGGCCGGGCTGTTGGCCGTCATTGCGGCTGCCGGAGGAGGGCACAGGAGCACTGGGAACTGGCGCGAGCGGCTCAGCCTCGCTTTTGCCGAACATCTTCTTAAGTGCTTTGAGCACGGTGATCTCATTAATTGGTTAAGGAATGTACGCCGGCCAGTGTAATGCAAGAAACGGGCGCGGCGTAGTGCGTCTGTCATACGGCTACATAAACTGTGGTTTTCAGCCCAGCCGGGCGGTCAACCAGGCACCGATATCGGCGATCTCTTGAGGTAACACTTCGTGACCCATTGGGTATTCCTGCCATGTCACGGTGACACCACGGCTGTTTAAATGCTCGTAGGCGCTGCGGCCCATGGCGTTCTGCACCACGTCGTCGTATTGGCCGTGCAGGCACAGCGTTGGAATGCGCTGCTGGCTGGCGGACAACTCCAGCTCATCCCCGAAGGTCGGTGCATAAGTCGAGAGGGCGATTACGCCACCCAACGGTCCCTGCCATTTAAGGAAGGCGGTGTGGAAAACCACGGCGCCGCCCTGGGAAAAACCGGCGAGGAAAATTCGCGAAGCGTCTATTCCGGTTCTCTTCTGTTCTTCGATCAAATCCGTGACCATTTTGGCCGAGGCTTCCAGCTCTTCCAGGCTGATCGAGCGAGCCGGGCTCATGGCCTTGATGTCGTACCAACTCGGCATCTCGTAACCGCCATTTATGGTTACCGGACGTGTCGGTGCCTGGGGCAAAACGAAGCGGGTGCTCAGCAGGCTTTCCTGCAACGCTTCCGCCACCGGCAAAAAGTCGTAGCGATCAGCACCCAGGCCATGCAACCAGATAACGCAGGCGTCTGCGGGCTTGGCGGGCTGAAGAATCAAGGGTTCGGTCATGTCTGCTCCATATATGTGCGTGCGCTCCGATTGGGTGCGTCGGAACGGTGCGCGACGGGTTGATCTGTTAAGAGAATGTCGCAACGTTGAATGTTTTTCTATTGACCAAGGGCTGAAACGACTCAGCCACCACTCTGGTACGCGCCTTGCTATGTGTAGGTCGATGTCAGAACTATCTTGTGACGGTAACACTATCAGTGACTGCCGCTTGTGGGATAGCAACTGGAATTACCGCGAAAACCTCATGCCGCTTGACCCCAAAAAAAGCCAACACGGGTCGATATCGCCTCATAAGGGTGCGCTGGGGTTTTAGCTCCGACACAACAAGAGCAACTGGAGGTTTGAATGAAGGTATTGAAATCCACCCTGGCCATCGTTTCCGCGGCCGCTGTATTGGGTGTCAGTGGTTTTGCCCAAGCTGGCGCCACCCTGGACGCCGTGCAGAAGAAAGGCTTTGTGCAATGTGGCGTGAGTGATGGCTTGCCGGGTTTCTCGGTGCCGGATGCCAGCGGCAAGATCCTCGGGATCGACGCTGACGTTTGCCGCGCTGTGGCCGCTGCCGTGTTCGGTGACGCAACCAAGGTCAAATTCAGCCAGTTGAACGCCAAGGAGCGTTTCACCGCGCTGCAGTCCGGCGAAGTCGACGTACTGTCGCGCAACACCACCATGACCAGTTCGCGCGATGCGGGCATGGGCCTGAAATTCCCAGGCTTCATCACCTACTACGACGGTGTTGGCTTCCTGGTGAACAACAAGCTGGGCGTTAAAAGCGCCAAGGAACTGGACGGTGCAACCATCTGCATCCAGGCCGGTACCACCACTGAGCTGAACGTTTCCGACTACTTCCGCGCCAACAACCTCAAGTACACCCCGATCACCTTCGACACCTCCGATGAAAGCGCCAAGTCGCTGGAATCCGGTCGTTGCGACGTGCTGACCTCGGACAAATCCCAGCTCTACGCACAGCGCAGCAAACTGGCTTCGCCGAAGGACTACGTAGTTCTGCCGGAAACCATCTCCAAAGAACCACTGGGCCCAGTCGTGCGTAACGGCGACGACGAGTGGCTGGCCATCGTGCGCTGGGTTGGCTACGCCATGCTCAACGCTGAAGAAGCCGGCATCACCTCGAAAAACGTTGAAGCTGAAGCCAAGTCCACCAAGAACCCGGACGTTGCTCGTCTGCTCGGTTCTGACGGCGAATACGGCAAAGACCTGAAAGTGAAAAAAGATTGGGTTGTACAGATCGTCAAGCAGGTCGGTAACTACGGTGAAGTGTTCGAGCGCAACCTGGGCAAGAGCACCCCACTGGAAATCGACCGTGGCCTGAACGCACTGTGGACTAACGGTGGCATTCAATACGCACCCCCTGTGCGCTGATCGCTGATGGTTCTATCACCCGGTGGGCCAACCACCGGGTGATGTTCTGTTCCATTCTTTCCGGGGCACTTCATGCAAAATCAAATCGGCGCACCCAAGCAGAAGCTCAGCTTCAGCGACCCTAAAGTGCGTGCGTGGCTCTTCCAGATCATCACGATTGTGGCGGTGGTCGCGCTGGGCTGGTACTTGTTCAATAACACCCAGACCAACCTGCAACACCGGGGTATCACCTCGGGTTTCGACTTTCTTGAGCGCAGTGCCGGCTTCGGCATCGCTCAGCATCTGATCGACTACACCGAATCGGACAGCTATGCCCGCGTCTTCGTGATCGGGCTGCTTAATACCTTGCTGGTGACTGTGATCGGTGTGGTCCTGGCGACTATCCTTGGCTTCATCATTGGCGTGGCGCGCTTGTCGCCCAACTGGATGATCAACAAGCTGGCGACGGTGTATGTGGAAGTGTTCCGCAACATTCCGCCGCTGCTGCAAATCCTGTTCTGGTACTTCGCGGTATTCCTGACCATGCCGGGGCCGCGCAACAGCCATAATTTCGGTGACACTTTCTTCGTCAGCAGCCGTGGCTTGAACATGCCGGCGGCGATTGCTGCCGATGGGTTCTGGCCGTTTGTGGCCAGTGTGGTGGTTGCTATTGTGGCAATCGTGCTGATGGCGCGCTGGGCCAACAAACGCTTTGAGGCCACCGGCGTACCGTTCCATAAGTTCTGGGCGGGCCTGGCGTTGTTTATTGTGATCCCGACATTGTGTGCCTTGGTCTTCGGGGCGCCGCTGCACTGGGAAATGCCAAAGCTTTCAGGTTTCAACTTCGTCGGCGGCTGGGTATTGATCCCTGAACTGCTGGCGTTGACCCTGGCGCTGACCGTGTACACGGCGGCGTTTATTGCCGAGATCGTGCGTTCGGGCATCAAGTCCGTCAGCCACGGCCAGACCGAAGCCGCGCGCTCCCTGGGCCTGCGCCCTGGGCCGACGTTGCGCAAGGTCATCATCCCGCAAGCCTTGCGGGTGATCATTCCGCCGCTGACCAGCCAATACCTGAACCTGGCGAAAAACTCCTCGCTGGCCGCCGGTATCGGTTACCCGGAAATGGTTTCGCTGTTTGCCGGCACGGTGCTCAACCAGACCGGCCAGGCCATCGAAGTCATTGCCATCACCATGAGCGTGTACCTGGCGATCAGCATCAGCATTTCCCTGCTGATGAACTGGTACAACAAGCGCATTGCGCTGATCGAGCGGTGAGGAAACGCACATGAGTTCGCATACTTTCAAACCCGATATGCCGCCGCCGAACAAAGTCTTCGGACCGATGGCCTGGATGCGCGCCAACCTGTTTTCCAGCTGGCTCAACACCTTGCTGACGCTGTTGGCGTTCTATCTGATTTACCTGATCGTGCCGCCCATCCTGCACTGGGCCATCCTGGATGCCAACTGGGTCGGGACCACGCGCGCCGATTGCACCAAAGAGGGCGCCTGCTGGGTGTTTATCCAACAGCGCTTCGGGCAGTTCATGTATGGCTACTACCCCGGCGACCTGCGCTGGCGCGTGGACCTGACCGTGTGGCTGGCTATCGTGGGCGTGGCGCCGTTGTTCATCTCGCGGTTTCAACGCAAGGCTGTGTATGGCCTGGGTTTCCTGGTGCTGTACCCGATCATCGCCTACTGCCTGCTGCACGGTGGGGTTCTGGGCCTGACCAACGTGGCCACCAGCCAATGGGGCGGCTTGATGCTGACCCTGGTGATTGCCACTGTCGGTATCGCTGGCGCCTTGCCGTTGGGCATTGTGCTGGCGCTGGGGCGACGCTCGAACATGCCGGCGATTCGGGTGGTCTGCGTGACCTTCATCGAGTTCTGGCGCGGCGTGCCGTTGATCACCGTGCTGTTCATGTCCTCGGTGATGCTGCCGCTGTTCCTGCCTGAAGGCATGGGCATCGACAAGCTGTTGCGCGCATTGATCGGCGTGATCCTGTTCCAGTCGGCCTACGTGGCTGAAGTAGTGCGCGGTGGCTTGCAGGCGATTCCCAAGGGTCAGTACGAAGCGGCTGCGGCGATGGGCCTGGGTTACTGGCGCAGCATGGGCCTGGTGATTCTGCCGCAAGCCCTGAAGCTGGTGATCCCTGGCATCGTCAACACGTTTATCGCGTTGTTCAAGGACACCAGCCTTGTGATCATCATCGGCCTGTTCGACCTGCTCAACAGCGTCAAGCAAGCCGCTGCCGACCCTAAATGGTTGGGCATGGCCACTGAAGGCTACGTGTTCGCCGCCCTGGTGTTCTGGATTTTCTGTTTTGGTATGTCGCGCTATTCCATTCATTTGGAACACAAGCTCGACACTGGCCACAAGCGTTAGGAGTTGTTGTTATGAGCGAAGCGATCAAACAGCCTGTGAGCCCTGAAGGCATTATCCAGATGCAGGGCGTCAACAAGTGGTACGGCCAGTTCCACGTGTTGAAAGACATCAACCTCAACGTCAAGCAGGGCGAGCGTATCGTGCTGTGCGGCCCGTCGGGTTCGGGCAAGTCCACCACCATCCGCTGCCTCAACCGCCTGGAAGAGCACCAGCAGGGCCGCATCGTGGTCGATGGCGTGGAACTGACCAACGACCTCAAGCAGATCGAAGCGATCCGCCGTGAAGTCGGCATGGTGTTCCAGCACTTCAACCTGTTCCCACACCTGACCATCTTGCAGAACTGCACGCTGGCGCCGATGTGGGTGCGCAAGATGCCCAAGCGCAAGGCCGAAGAAATTGCCATGCATTACCTTGAGCGCGTGCGCATTCCGGAGCAGGCGCACAAGTTTCCGGGGCAACTGTCCGGCGGCCAGCAACAGCGCGTGGCCATCGCCCGTGCCCTGTGCATGAAACCGAAAATCATGCTGTTCGACGAGCCGACTTCGGCACTCGACCCGGAAATGGTCAAGGAGGTGCTCGACACCATGATCGGCCTGGCCGAAGACGGCATGACCATGTTGTGCGTCACCCACGAAATGGGCTTTGCGCGCACCGTGGCCAACCGCGTGATCTTCATGGACAAGGGCGAGATCGTTGAACAGGCGGCGCCCAATGACTTCTTCGACAACCCGCAGAATGACCGGACCAAGTTGTTCTTGAGCCAGATTCTGCATTGATCGAAGCTTGAACCCATAAACCCAGCCTGCAGGCTGCATAACCTTTGGCGAACACAAACCAATGTGGGAGCTGGCTTGCCTGCGATAGCGGTACAGCAGTGCGTACAACTGCTGCTGACCCACCGCCATCGCGGGCAAGCCCGGCTCCCACATTTGATCGCCATTGCTCTGCAGAACACCCATAAAAAGCCTGCTGGTGCCGGGTTTATTTTTGCCTGTTCAAGACGCTTTGAGGGCTTCTTGTGTTTGGTTATGGGGCGTGCAAGTAAAGGCGTTGCGCAGGTCTGCGCCTTCGGCCAGCTCTTTGGCGTCGGCGAGCAAATGCGGGTAACGGTCCAGCAGGCGCATCAACACCATCAACGGTTTGGGCGGCGTTATTTCTCCGCGTTCGTAACGTGAGAATGCGTTGTGCCCGCCACCGGACAACAACTGCACGGTTTCTTTTTGCGTGAGGTGCAGCTTGCGGCGGATACGCTTGAGTTCGGCGCCCATCATCCGTCGCGCGGCGTGCAGCATGTCATCACTGGCCTTGACATGGCGTTCGCTGCTGTCGGGGTCATACATGCCGTCTTCGCACAGTTGGCACTCCCAGCCGGACAGGTCCTCAATGTGCTGTTCCATGCCTTTGATGCGCAGGGTCTCACTGCGGCCCTCAAAGCGCACCATGGCGTCGGGTGCGCCGCAGATAAAGCAGTGTTGGGTTTTCATAGGTTCATCCCTTTGAAGGAGATCACCGGTGGGTTGCTGCCGGAGCAGTAAGTGACCTTGATGTAAATCTCCAGACCGTGTGAATGGATGTGGTAGACGTCTTGCCAGACGCGGTGATCCGCATAGGTGGTCATCGACTTGTACAGCATCCTGTTTTGTAGTTTGAAAACGACCGCCTGCATCTCGCTGATGTCGAGGTCGAGTTGCTTTCCCGCCTCCTTGGCTGCACGGGTGAATGCCCTGGCACCCAGTCGCCTGACATCCGCCTTGATCACGGCCAGATCGTAGTGAGGTGTGTACTTTTCCATAAGACACCTGAGTCCAATAATTACCCTTAAAGGGTAATTTTACCAATCGAAAATACTGCTCCTTTTGCTGCCTATGAACCCTAGTGCGTTGCCTTTGTGGGCAAGTCTGAATAGGCTGTAGGAAAATTCATCCTATGATTGGACGAAAGTGCAAAACTCATGACAGACATCGCCCCCCTGATCAAACGCTCCCTGGTCGATCAAGCGTTGGAGCAACTGCGCTGGCGTATAACCGAAGGCAAATGGGCCATCGGTGAGCGCCTGCCCACCGAGCCGGAGTTGTCCGCCGAGCTGGGCATCAGCCGCAATACCGTGCGTGAGGCCATGCGTGTGTTGGCGTTCTCGGGTCTGATCGAAATCCGCCAGGGCGACGGCAGTTACTTGCGCTCGATGACCGACCCGTTGGGGACGATGCGCGCACTGTCCCACTGCACGTTGGCGCAGGCGCAGGAGACGCGGCAGATTCTCGAAGTGGAGGCTATCGGCCTGGCGGCGTTGCGTCGTACCGAGGACGATCTCGAAGGGTTGCGTGAAGCCCTTGAGCGCAGCGGCGAGTTGTACCACGGTGACCTGGAGGCCTATATCAGCGCCGACCTGGTGTTCCACAAGCGCCTGGTGGATGCAGCGCACAACCCGGCGCTGAGCGAGCTGTACCAGTATTTCTCCAGCATCGTCGGCGCCCAGTTGCGTCAGACCCTGAACATCTCACCACGTCGCCAGGCGGTATTCGACCTGCATATCGCCTTGCTCGACGCGGTGGAAAACCAAGACCCCGAACGTGCCAAATCCCTCTGCCGGCAGTTGATCAATGAACCTTGAAGCCAAACGTACGACTGAACTCGAAGAACTGTTGATTGACGCCGAAGCCGATGACGAAGCCGTCCAGCAGGCCCCTCCGTTGGTGGCTCGCCCGTGGCTCTTGCTGCTGGGCCTGGTGCTGGTGGCATTGAACCTGCGCCCGGCGCTGTCGAGCATGGCGCCATTGCTGGCAGAAGTGTCCAGCAGCCTGGGGTTGTCCGCTGCCAAGGCGGGCTTGCTGACTACCTTGCCGGTGTTGTGCCTGGGCCTGTTCGCGCCCACTGCGCCGATCCTGGCCAGGCGTTTTGGCGCTGAGCGCGTGGTGCTGGGGATTCTGCTCACCCTGGCTGGCGGCATCATCCTGCGCAGTTCGTTCGGTGAAGTGGGGTTGTTCGCGGGCAGCCTGATCGCTGGCGCGAGCATCGGCATCATCGGTGTATTGCTACCGGGTATCGTCAAGCGTGATTTTGCCAGGCAGGCGGGCGCCATGACTGGCGTCTACACCATGGCATTGTGTCTGGGCGCCGCGTTGGCAGCCGGGGCCACGGTGCCCCTGAGTCAGTACTTCGCAGACAGCTGGGCCGTCGGACTGGGGTTCTGGGTTATCCCGGCGTTGCTGGCGGCGTTGTTCTGGTTGCCGCAAGTCGGACCAAAGCACGGCGCCCATCAGGTGGCTTACCGGGTCAAGGGCTTGCTGCGTGACCCACTGGCTTGGCAGGTGACTTTGTACATGGGCCTGCAATCGTCCCTGGCTTACATTGTGTTTGGCTGGTTGCCGTCAATCCTCATTGGCCGGGGGCTCAGCGCCACCGAGGCGGGGTTGGCGTTGTCCGGTTCCATCATCGTGCAACTGCTCAGTTCCCTGGCCGCACCGTGGCTGGCCACCCGCGGCAAGGACCAGCGCCTGGCGATTGTGGTGGTGATGCTGCTGACCCTTGGCGGCCTGTTCGGTTGCCTGTATGCGCCGCTGGACGGCTTGTGGGGTTGGGCGATTCTGCTCGGCCTGGGGCAGGGCGGCACCTTCAGCCTGGCGCTGACCCTGATCGTGCTGCGCTCGCGTGATTCCCATGTCGCCGCCAACCTGTCGAGCATGGCCCAGGGTATTGGCTACACCCTGGCGTCGATGGGGCCGTTTGCGGTCGGCCTGGTGCATGACTGGACCGGCGGCTGGACGGCCATCGGCTGGATCTTCGCCGTGATCGGCCTCGGTGCGATTGTCGCGGGTCTCGGCGCCGGGCGGGCGCGTTATGTACAAGTGACCAGCGAGAAACTCTAGAGATACACCACCTCAAGCGTTGCCCAGCCATCCAGTGGAGTTTCCACGCTCAAGTCCAGGTTCTGCCGGGCATTGATCACGGTCTGCACTGTGACTGTACCCGTCAGCGTGCCGATGGCCGTAGGCCCGCTGACGCTGCCCTCCACCTCGGTAAAACCCAGGTAGCTCCTGGAGCCGATGTCGATGGGGTTGAGGTTGGACGTGCGCCACGCCACGCCGCCGGTGGTGGACTCGGTGCCGTAGATCTGCGCGGTGGTGTTGGCCTGGGTCTGGCGCGGGTCGAAGGTCATGGAGTAAACCCCCAGGCGATTACCGCTGATATCGAACCCCAACCCATAGTAAATCTCGCTGTTGACCATGGCCGAGCCCTCGCGGTTATCGCGCATGCGCAGGGCATAGCGGGTGGGACCGCTGCAGGCGATGGCGAAAAGCAGGGGCTTGGCCGGCAGGCGTGTCGCAGTGCTCAGGTTCAAGTCTTGTTGGGCGATTTTGCCGTAGTCGATCAGTGCCCCGCCGGGGAACTGCGGCAAGCAAGCGGCGGGAACGATCAGGCCTTTGACGGTCAGGTCCACCGCCGATGCGGCCAGCACCGAGGGCGTGCAGGCCAGTAACAGCAGGCTGGAAAAAATGCGGGTTTTCATAGGGCGTTTCATGGGACGGACTCCTTGCAGTGACGGTTACGGGTACACGATCTCGAGGGTGCCGGAACCATTGATCAGCACCACCTCACGCAGGTCCAGGCTTTGCATGGGTGCCAGGTAAGTCTTTATACGTACCGTGCCGGTCAGGGCCTGGATGGCGACAGGGCCTGTGGTGACGCCGGTTTTGTCGGTAAAGCCCAGCAGGCTGTTGGCGGCCATGGGGATTTGCCGGGCTGTGGAACTGCTCCACGCCACGCCGTTGCTGGTGGAGTCGGTGCGGTACAACGTGGGCCAGGTATCGGCGCTGAATTCCGCCGGGTCGACAGTCAGGTAAAAACGCCCGATTTTGTTGCGGCTGGCATCCAGGTCCAGGCCATAGGCGGTTTCATCGGTGCCACCGGTGGCCGACCCGTCGCGGTTATCAAACATGCGCAGGGCAAAGCGTGCCGGCGCGTCGCAGGTCACGCTCAGGCGCAGGGAGCGGGTCGGCAACGGTGTCTCGTTGGTGGCGCTCAAGTCCTTGGCGTACAAGGTGCCGTAGTCCACCACGCCGTGGTCGGACAGCGTCGGCAGGCAGGCGATGGGCGCAAAGTGCGCGCGCAGTGTCAGTTCCCGGTAACGCCCGTGCTTTGCGCCGTACAACGTCCCGGTGGTTTCCCAGGTGGTGGCATCGCGCACCTGCGTGGCGGCGAGGTCGGCCCAGGCGCGCAGGGTCAGTTGCAGCGACAGGGTTTTACCCATGAGCACTGCGCCTTGTTCGACCGGTGCTATGCCGTGGCCGGGGCGCCACTCCAGCACGTTGCCATTGGTAACGGGCGCCTGGCCGTCGGCGGGCAGCAAACCCAGTTCAACGCTGCGGCCGTCGAGCACGGCGTTGCCGACTTCGATGGCATAACTGCCGTGCTCGGTAAATTGCAGGCGTTGCGGGTCTGTGGCCAGGGCGCGGTAGAACAGGCTGAGGTCTTCAGCTTGTGGGCAATTGACGATCACGCTCAGGCGCCGTTCGCCGAGCAGGCGTTGCGCCGCGCTGTCGTTTTGAGCCAGGCGGCTCATCACGCCGAAATCCACCAGTGCTTCGCTGACGTTGAGTTGGCATTCCTCCAAGGCCTGGGCAGTGCCGGCTACGCCGATCAGCAGCCACAGGCACAGTTGACGCATATAAGGTGTGATGGGCATGGCGGTCATCCTCAAGGCAGGTTGCAACGTGCGGGAGCGGTTTCGAAGTACACCGCCGGGTCGGCTTTTTCCGGCAGTTCGTAGCGCAACTCGCAACGCCCGCTTTGCGGCGTGGTTATCCACAACGTCGGCTGTTCCAGCACATTGGGCAGAAACACCTGGCTGCCGTCCTGCACCAAGGTGACGAATTCGCCACTGGCAGTGCTGACGGAGGCGCCCGCAGGCAGCGGCACGCCCTGGTCGTTGCTGACGGTAAGCAGCACGCGACGGGTCAGGCCGACGCCAAATTCGACGCGGTCCACCGCGCCACGCCCGGCCGAGATCATCGCCAGGCCGTTATTGATATCGGCATTGCGCGGCAGTGAGCGTGTCTGCACTTCAACCGGGCTGCGCCCGTATGCGGCAACTTGCGGCACTACGGCCTGGCCCTGCCAGTCGGTCCACACCGGGCCGCTGGGGGTGCTGAGCTTAATGCCGCTCATGTCGCCGACCGACACCACGGCAAAGGTGTCGCGCACCGGGTAGGGCGAAAAGGTCACGCCGTCGCCGTGCAGCACCACACCGCCACGAGCGCCGCCCTGGTAGCTCGAACGCTCGGCGTCGGAGCGGCTGTAGCTGAAATCGAGCTGGCTGTAGCGCGGCAGTGCCGAGACGCCTACGGAGGTTTCCACCTGATGGTCACTGCTGTCGTGTTCGGCGCTGACGCGGTAGCTGAGTTGGTCGTCGATCTGTTCGGTCAGGCCCAGGCCGGTACGGTTTTCACCGCCGGAATTGCGCACCCAGCTGCGTAGCCTGCGGCTCTCGCCCAGCGGTACGCTGATGTTGAGATAGACGGCGTTGTCTCGCTGCTCGCGGCCGCCCATTTGCCACTCGGCACTGGCCGACAACGACACGGCGCCGATACTGGTACCCCAGGACGCCAGCGCGCGGCTGCTGCTGTCACCGGCAAAGTTGGATGAGCGCGAAACCCCGGCACTGAAGGCGCCCAGCAGCGGATGCGACCAACCCAGGTTGAGGCTTTGCTGGTCGCGATAGCGGGAGTTGCGACGGCTGTCATTACTCTCATGGCTGTGGTCGCGCTCATAGGTGCTTTCTTCGAGTTCGCGGTAGCCGATGCTGCGCCAGGAGTTGGCGGCGCTGACCGACCACTGTTCGCTCAAGCGCTGGGACCATGACAGGTCGGTCTGTACACCCGAGACTTTTTCCCAGCCCTGGGTGTTGGACAGTTGGGTTGACAGCTGGATCTGGCTATCAAGCCACGGCAACCAGCCCAGGCTGGCGCCTACCGAACGGTATTCGCTGGCGGCCAGCACGCCACTCCCCAGTGTCAGTTGCGGGTGCAAGGCGCCGGTCCAGCCGGCACTCACCACCCAAGGATCATCACCCCTGGCGTCACCCACATTGCGCACTCGGCCTGCGGCCACGGAGTAGCCCGGTGCCGGCAACCCGAGGCCAAGCATGGCGGCGGGCACGGTGAAACGTCGCTCACCGCCAACACTTTCCTTGACCGTGACTTCGACATCCGAGCGCGTGTTCAACCGACGTACATCGTTCAAGGTGAAAGGCCCGGCAGGCACCACGGTGGAGTGAATCAGTGCTCCGTTCTGACGTACTTCCACTTGCGCCGGGCTGTTGGCGATACCTTGGATCTGCGCGCCCTGACCCTGTTCTTGAAGTGCATGTTCGGTCAGCACCTGCACGCCGGTGATCTGCGCACCGGAGAGCACCGGGTTGTAGAGGTTGATCTGCCCGGCCTGCAGCACCGCCTGGTGGCTGGCGAAGGTGCGTTGCGCGTAGGCCTCCAGATGCGTACTGCGCGACAGGCCATCCTGCCAGGTCTGCACCTGGCGGCTGCGCACGATCCAGTCGCCGGCGTTGAACCCGACTTCGGTATTGGCCGAGCCAAAGCGGCTGGCGTCATCGCCGAAGCGGTTGTAAAAACCGCTGAGGTCATAGTTGAGCAGCCCGGCAAAACCGCCGGTTTCATACCCTGAAATATCCTGCTGCACAGGGCGCAGGGCTTCGGTGGGCACCACCAGTGACACCGTCAGTGTCGCCGGGTCCGGCTCCACCAGGGTTTGTGGATACTGCGCGAGAAAATCCCGGCAGCCTGGCGTCTCGCTGGGCGTCACCAGGTCAGCGGCGTCCAGCAAGGCGCGGTCCAGGCACAGGTTGCCCTGTTGATCGAAGGTCAGATCCTGTCGGCCACGGCGTTGGCCGTTGACCCGCAGGTTAACGGTGTGCCGCCCGGCAGCGAAGCGCGGTGCTGCCAGCAACAGGCTGGCCAGCTGTGGGTCAATGCCACGCTGATGCAAGGTCTGGGCGTCGAAGCCAACCGGGCTGGAATCGTCGGCCCAAGCCTTGTCGGGCACGAGGGCACACAGTAACAACACCAGCGGCAAGGTCTGGCAGACGGGGGTATCGGACACGGCTTCGCCGTCACGGTAACTCAATACTGTTTTCACGCAAGGTACTCGAGTAGTGAGTGCACTGGCCCCCGTTGTGTCGGGGATTCCAGGCGCTCTGGTGACGGTCAATAAGCCGTCACTTCGTTATCCAGGTGCCGGTCTGTCACGACACCTGTGGTTGTCAGTCAGAGGGTGATAGGGGCGTCGTAGGCCTTGACCGCAAACCCATACACCGTGGCCGGCTGCAGACGCACCGTTCTGGCCTGGCCACCGCTGGCTGGTACGCTCAAAGCTTCGCCCGGCAGCACATAGGTACGCGGCAGCATTGCCCTGCCGTCACCGGGCAACAGCAACAGCTCCTGTGCAAGGCGCACCACATAAGGCGTGTCGTTGCGCACCTGTAATTGGCCGTCGCGCAGCGTCCAGGTCAGGTCGGTCCAAGGGGTGCGGTTCGGCGCAAGGCCCTTGGGGTGCACGATCACGGGCAGGTTCTGGCGCACGGTCACGCCCACACGGGCGTGACCGGCGGCGGTGGCGGCGCGACCTTGGGGCATGCCTTCGAACACTGCCCGTTTAAGCCGCTGGGTCAGCAACGGCTTCTGGTTTTGCAGAATGAAGCGCACCAGCTGGGTTTTGGACGCTTCTACCCGAGACAGCGGCGGTGTCACCACCAACAGCGGCTCGGTGTCTTCAGGAATGTCCTGCAAGGTCACATGCAGCAGCGCGAGCTGGCTGTCGGTATTGGTCACCGACACCGCCGCTTCGCCTTCGGCTTCATGCACGATCACCACGGAGGTGTCCGGGACCATGCCGTCGGCTTTGACTTGATTGCCAAGGATCAGCAGCAGGGCGACAAGGCCCACCACGGTGTTTGAGAATGACGTCGTCATGATGGGGTTTCCATTAGGCCAAAAGGGGGGCGGTCAGAGGTAGCGCAGGTCCAGGACAATGGCGCCGTCGAGCGGGACTTCCTGGTCCAGGGTCAGGTACTGCGAAAAATTGATGGCGGTGCTCACCTGAACCTGGACGGTCAACTGGCCGATGAAATCCGGTTGGCGGTCCCCGACTGGCGCAAAGGCCATATGCGCGCGCGGGTAAGCGTTGGGCTCCTGTGACCAGGTTTCGCCGTTGTCGTTGGACGCCAATACCTGCATGGGCTGCGCATCGCCCACTGCGTTGCGATAGGACAATGCCACGGATCCCAGGCGCTCCTCTGGGACGTGGATGTTCCTGCCCAGCCCGTAGAAATAATCGGGTGCCGACGAGGAGTCGGCGCGATTATCAATACCTACCAGCGCAAACAACATGGGCCTGGCGCACTGCACGCGCAGATCGAGCATCTGGATAGGCAGCACGGTGAATTCGTCGGCGTTGAGGCTATGGGAAGGAATCTTGCCGTGATCGACGGTGCCTTCATTAGTCAGCTCGACATGGCAGGCGTCCGGCGTTATCCGGCCGGTTACCGTGAGGTCGACGGTCGACGCCGCGTGGGCGTTGACTAAGGTGGCCAGGCAGAGGAGCAGCGCAGCCACGCAACGGCCAACGGTGTTCAGTACCGGCACAGGTAGGCGCAGCCCATGCCCGGCGGTAGTCAAGGGATGGGCGGCCATGGGTTACAGGTACTTCACTTCAACGGTGGCCGAGCCATCGATGGTTACCTCATTGCTGAGGTCCAGGCTGGCGGCGGCATTGATGATAGTGAGCACTTCCAGATCGACGCTCAGGTTTTGGATCGGCAGCGGCTGGGTGTCGTCGCTCATCGACGCTGCCGCCATGTACATGCTCGGCTCCCAGAATTTTTCGGAGTACCAGGTTTTGCCCTGGTCCATCGATGCGATGGGTTGAACGGTCACGCCGTCGGCAACCATGCCGCGCCAAGTGAGGGAGAAGTGGCCCAGCTTCTGGGTTTCGTTGATAAAGCCCAGGCCGAAGTCCGTGGTTAGACCTGAGGCTGCGCGGTTATCGATGGGGTGCAGAGCAAACTGGATCGGCGCGTCACAGTCGACGGTCATCGACAGGGTATGCACGCCAATCGCGGTGCCCCGGTCCGGGTTCAGGTCCTTGGCAGACACTTTGCCGTGGTCGATCATGCCACCGCCGGACAGGCTGGGCGTACAGGCGCTGGGCACAATCAGGCCTTTGACGGTCAGGTCGACGCTGCTGGCGGCAAAGGCATTGGCCGAACTGAGCAGCAGTGCGCTGACGGCCAGGGTGGTCAATCGAGTGTTCATCGGGAGGTTCCTTAGAGGTAATTGACTTGCACGGTGGCGTGACCGTCGATAGGCACATCGTCGGTCAGCGTCAGGCTGCTGGCGGGCGCAATGTGGGTGATCAGGCGTATCTCGGCGTCCAGTTCCTGGATCGCAATCGGCACCACGCCGTCGTTGTCGGCGACCGCCGTCAACACGGTATGGCTGAGCATCACTGAAGGCATCCAGGTGACGCCGCCATCCCGTGAGGTGATGGTGCGCACCGGTACGCCGTCGGCCACCGGCTGGTAGAGACCAAGCCCGGCATCGCCGAGTTTTTCATCGCTGGGGGTCAGGCCCAGGCCGTGCCAACTGAAGTGGCTGGCGGTGGTGCCGGCGCGGTTGTCGATGGTATTCAAGGTAAAAAACGTCGGCCCTTCGCAGCGCACGCTCAAGAGCATGGTTTCTCTGGGCAGGTCGGTGTAGGTATCAGCGTTGAGGTCCTTGACCGACACCTTGCCGAAGTCGACATTGCCGCCGCCGGAAACCACTGGCGCGCAGGCGCTGGGCGTGATGATGCCCTTGACGGTAAGGTCCAGGCTGCTGGCGGCCAGCGTGAGAGACGAGGTGCCCAACAACAGGGCGGCCAGGGGCGCCGCTCTTAAGTAAGTCATCGTTTAAACCTTCCTTAGTAAGAGGATGAGGGGTTACAGGTACATCACTTCCAAGGTGGCGGAGCCATCGACAGGTTGTTCCTGGGTCAATGTCAGGCCACTGGAAGGGGCGATAGTGGGGTGAACCACCAGGTTGCTGGTCAGTGCCTTGATCGCGATGGGCGCCCAGGTGCCACTTGCGTTGTTGCCGAAGGCGGCGAGCCTGCCGCGCATCCAGATGGCGTCCTCACTGTTCTCGCTCCAGGTGGCGCCGTTGTCGCTGGAAGCCAGCTTGCTGACCGGCAGGTTGTCGGCGAGGTAGTTGGTGATAATGATCACGTAGTCGCCGACCCGCTCTGTTTCGTTGATGAACCCTAGGCCATACGAGTAATTGTTGGGGCTACTGGCTGAGCCGGCGCGGTTATCCACACCATTGAGTGCAAACAGCGTGGCGGCCTCGCAGCTGAGGTTGAATGGCAAGGTAGTGGGCGGTAACGGAGTAGCCTGGTTTTCTTGCAGGTCCTTGGCGGCGATCTTTCCGTAGTCGGCAACACCGCCTTGGGCCAGTGCCGGGGTGCAGGCGCTGGGGGTAATCAGCCCCTTGACGGTCAGATCGATGCTGCTGGCGGCGAATGCTGGGCCGGCGCAGATCAGCAACAATGTCGCGGCGATGGGAGTGAGGAGGCTAGCCATGGGTCACATCCTGTGATGTTAGAGGGGGTTACAGGTATTTCACTTCAATTGTGGCGGAGCCATAGATGGGGACCTCAGTGGTCAGGTCCATCCCGGCAGTTGGAGCGATAAGGGTTTGCACCTTGAGATCGGCCGTCACCAGCCGGACTGGGGTGGGCGCCCAACTGCCTGTCGAACGATCGCCAAACGAAGCGAGGTAGGCGGCTGGCCAAGTGTCACCTGGGATATTTTCCTGCCAGGTGAGGCCGTTATCGGAGGACTCAATCACGGAGATCGCTGCGTTGTCGGCTATAGGATTGCCGAAGGTCAGGGAGTACCCGCCCAATTTTTGGCCGCTGACCAGGCCCAGGCCATACCTGTTCATCGGGTCATGGGAGTCGCCTACATTATCGATGCCCTTGAGGGCCACCAGAGTTGGCGCCTCGCAGGTTATCGCCAGTTGCAGCGTGTGATTGCCGATGACCGTCCAATTGTCCGGCTTTAAATCCTTGGACGCGATTTTGCCGTGGTCGATGACCCCACCGCTTGAAAGGCTGGGGGCACAAGCGCTGGGTGTGATCAGCCCCTTGACGGTCAGATCGATGCTGCTGGCGGCGAATGCTGGGCCGGCGCAGATCAGCAACAATGTCGCGGCGATGGGAGTGAGGAGGCTAGCCATGGGTCACATCCTGTGATGTTAGAGGGGGGTTACAGGTATTTCACTTCAATTGTGGCGGAGCCGTAGATGGGGACCTCAGTGGTCAGGTCCATCCCGGCAGTTGGAGCGATAATGGTTTGCACCCAAAGCCCCGCAGTCACTTGCTGGACCGGTGCCGGCGCCCAACTGCCGGTCGAGCGATCGCCAAACGAAGCGAGGTCGGCGGCTGGCCAGACGTCTCCTGGGTAAATTTCGCGCCAACTGAGGCCGTTATCCCGGGACCCAATCACGGAAATCACCGCGCCATCCGCCATTGGGTTATCTAGTGCCAGGGTGTACCCGCCGAGTTTTTTGCCGCTGACCAAGCCCAGGCCGTAGGCGTTGCTCGAGTCGTAGGCGCTACCTTGATTGTCGATGCCCTTAAGGGCCAGCAGGGTGGGGGCATCGCAGGTGATCGCCAGTTGCAGCGTGTGATTGCCAAGCAACGTGTAGCCGTCCAGCCTTAAGTCTTTGGCGGCTACTTTGCCGTGGTCGATGACCCCGCCGCTTGAAAGGCTGGGGGCACAAGCGCTGGGTGTGATCAGCCCCTTGACGGTCAGGTCCACACTGCTGGCGGCGAACACTGACGAGGCGCTTGTGAGCAACAGCGCAGCGCTGAGCAGGGACAGCGAAGTCTTCATTTCAAAGGTCTCCATTTACAGGTACATGACTTCAAACGTTGTGGAGCCGTCCAGCGCCACTTCGTTGGCCAGGCTCAAGCCGTTGGCAGGCGCAACGGCGGTGTGCACGGTGATGTCCATGAGCGCGTCCTGCACGGGGTGCGGGGCCCAGCCGGAATCGCCACGGCTGCCCAGGGCCACCAACATATCGTCTTCTACGGGGTCCTCTGGATAGAGCGGCGCCCAGTCGCGCTGTTCGTACTGGTAGAGCAAGGTCGAAGGCGTTTCGGCGACGGGGTTGCTGAACATCAGTTGATACCCGCCGAGCTTTTCTGTGCCGTTGGCCAGGCCCAGGCCGTAGGAGCCTCGGCCAATGGTTGAAGAACCGGCTCGATTGTCGATGGGGTTGATGGCAAACAGCGTCGCCGCCTCGCAGTTCACGCTCAACTGCAATGTCTGGTCCTCAAGCCAGGTGTGGCTGTCGGGGTTCAGGTCTTTTGCTGCGATTTTTCCGTAGTCCACGGCGCCCGGCAGGTTGGGAGTGCAGGCGCTGGGGGTGATCAAACCCTTGACGGTCAGGTCCACGGAACTGGCGGCGAAGGCGGATGAGGTAATGGCGAGCAACAGCGCGCTGCTCAACAGGGGCAGGCAGGTCTTCATTTGGGAAATATCCATTTACAGGTACTTCATTTCAAAGGTCGCAGAGCCGTCGATTACCACTTCGCTGGTCAAGGTCAGGTTTCTTGCCGGTGCAATTGAGGTGTACAGCGTCATGTCCATGATCGCGTCTTTTATCGGGTGGGGTGCCCAACCGCTGTCGCCCCGGCTGCCCAGCGCCACCAGATCGTTGGGGGCGATGGCGTCATCTGTAAGGATCTCCGTCCATCGGCCCTCGGAGTTGAACATCGCAATCAGAGTGGAGGGCGTTTCGGCGGTGGGGTTGGTGAACGTCAGCTGATATACGCCGAGCTTCTGGTTTCCGTTGATCAAACCCAGGCCAAAGGCGGCGCCGTGAGCGGCTGAACCGGCTCGATTGTCGAGGGGGTGGATTGCAAACAGTGTCGCCGCGTCGCAATTGACGCTCAGTTGCAGGGTCTTTCTCTCAAGCGGCGTATAACTGTCTAGGCTCAGGTCTTTTGCCGCGATTTTTCCAAAATCGACGTCACCTGGCAGGTTGGGTGTGCAGGCGCTGGGCGTGATGATGCCCTTGACGCTGAGGTCGACGCTGCTGGCGGCGAACACCGATGAGTTCATGGCGAGCAGCAGGGCACTGCTCAGCAGGGATACAGAGATCTTCATTTCATTTGTTCCATTACAGGCTGGCAGATTGAGGCGCGTGCGGGGCCACGTCCGACCCGGTATGAACGGGTGGTTGGCCAAGCGGCGGTCTCGGTGTTTATTGGCTGTTGCCTGGGAGTGGCAAGCCGACCCTCTTTGGGGTGGGCACAATTTAGCGAGGGGGGCGAGCAGGGGAAATACAACTAATACGACATTGGCAGGGCGGTGTGAAGGCGATGATTCAGGGGGGATTTTCGTAGTTGTTGTATGGGCTTTGGTTAACTCGAAAGGTTATTTGTTTTTGGCCGATAGCATTCAGAAGAATGCGTCGACCATTGCTGCATGATAGGCCTCAAGAGCTATTGCATCAGTGCTGCGGATTGCTGCTGGATCAATAGTTGCGATAGAGGTACTGATGGGTTCGCTGGTAGGTTCAACAGCAGGAGCGAGCCACAACCTGAAGCCGCCAACCCTTCCCCCGTTTCATTGGCGGCAGTTGAGTGTGCTGGTTGTGGATGATCATTCTGCCTACCGCCTGTTGTTGGGTGGTTTGTTGCAGAAACTGGGGCTGGGGCACGAGACGGCCGCCGACGGCTACCTCGGGCTGGTGGCCTTTACCACCCGACCCTTCGACCTGGTAATCAGCGATTGCCAGATGCCCTTCATGGACGGTTACAGTATGGCCCGCGCCATTCGCCAGCATGAGTGCGATACCGGGATGAGGCGAGTGCCGATCATTGCCTTGACCGCTAACCTGCAAAATGACAGTCCCAAGCGTTGCCGCGATGCCGGCATGGATGCCTGGTTGCTCAAACCCTTGACCCTTGAACAATTGCATGCGGTGTTGGTGCGCTGGTTGCCTGGCGTGGATGATCGGTATGTCGAACAGGCGGCCATTGTACCGCTCGCCGGCTGGCCAACGCGTGCCACGTTGGTCGCGACGTTTGGCAGCGAGCCTGTCGTCGATCAATTGTTGGAAACCCTGCTGTTCGAGGCGTGGGAGGACCATCGTTTGTTACGCCATGCCTGTGCGACGTTGAACGCATCATTGACAGCTGAACGCCTCCATCGCTTGGTGGGCAGCCTGGTGTTTTTGGGCGGCACCGGCCTTGAACCCATGGCGGTGAGGCTGATTGAGCAGGTCCGGTCCCAGGGCGTTGCTGCGCACAAGGTGCAATTGGAATTGTTCCTGGCTCGGTTGTACGTCTATCTCGAGTACCTGTCCGATGTCTGAGGAGTGGTGTTTTCACTGAGCGTTTGCAATCCGACGATCTAGTTTTGGCTGTAGGTTTTTTCCTGTTGTTATGTAGGCAAAAAAATGTGAACGAGTGAACATTGGGGTTGGCTGTAAGCGGCTGTTTGTTAGCGGTTGTTGATGAGCGCCGGCGGGGGTATTTTGCGCGGATTCAAGTTGCCATCATTCGTGGGAATTTATGCTTCGAGTAATTATTGCTGACGATCACCCCATTGTTCGTATCGGGCAGAAAGTCGTGATTGAGGCGCATGGCCGCTGCAAAGTGGTCGCGGAGGCCGATGGACCCGATCAATTGCTCGACGTGTTAAGTACGACGCCGTGCGACTTGCTCATCACCGACTTCGCCATGCCCGGCGGTCAGCAGGCCGATGGCTACGGGCTGTTGAGCCTGCTGCACCGCCAGTATCCGAAGTTGCCGGTGATTCTGGTGACCATGTTCGCCAGCGTCGCCACCCTGCGCGCTTCCTTCGCCCATGGTGCCAAGGCAGTGGTGGCTAAAAGTGCTTCGGCCAAGGAGCTGCCCCTGGCGATCAAGGCCGTGTGTGCCGGCCAGACGTTCGCCAGTGAATCCCTGCGGGTGCAAATGGTCGAGGCGGGCACGGGCGATCAGTCCCAGGAGCCGCAATTATCCGGCAAGGAGCGCGAGGTGGTGCGCATGCTGGCCAGCGGCATGACCGTCAGCGAGATCGCGGCACAGGTCAATCGCAGCATTTCCACGATCAGCAAGCAGAAAAGCACGGCCATGCAACGGCTGAGTATTTCCACCGATGTTGACCTGTTCGCCTATGCTCGCAGTGTTGGGATGGTGCCGTAGGCTCATCATTTGCGTGGCGAATGTCAGTAGCCAGCGCAGCGTGGGCAGCTTATCGTGCGGCTATTCTTTCGACGCCTGCGGAGCCTGCCCATGAGTGATGCCCATAACGCCCTGATCACCGAGTTCTACAGTGCTTTCCAGCGCCTGGACGCCGAAGCCATGGCCGCCTGCTACACCGACGACGTGGTGTTCAGCGACCCGGCCTTTGGTGAGTTGCGCGGGCGCGACGCCGGGGACATGTGGCGCATGCTCACCACGCGGGCCAAGGATTTCTCCCTGACCTTCGACCATGTGCGCAGTGATGACAGCACGGGCAGTGCGCATTGGGTGGCGACCTACCTGTTCAGCGCCACGGGCAATACGGTGGTCAACGATATCGGTGCGCGGTTTGTGTTTCGCGATGGCAAAATCTGCGAGCACCACGACCACTTCGACCTGTGGCGTTGGTCGCGCCAGGCGTTGGGCTTGAAGGGCTTGTTGCTGGGCTGGTCGCCGGCATTGAAGAACGCCGTGCGTGCCCAGGCGCTTAAAGGCTTGAAGGCATTTCAGGCCGGTCGTTGATAAGATTGGCGTTCTTTTGGTTTGCAGCAATCGTCCCGTGACTGAACTTCCTGAACCCAAACCCTGGTTCGTCTACCTGGTGCGTGCCGCCAATGGTTCGCTGTATTGCGGCATCAGCAATGACCCGGTGCGCCGCTTTGCCTCCCACCAGAGCGGCAAGGGCGCACGGTTTTTTCTGTCCAGCCCGGCCGTGGCGCTGGTGTACACCGAGCAGTGTGCTTCCAAGGGAGAGGCGCTGCGTCAGGAGCGGCTGATCAAAAAACTCAAGAAAAGCGCCAAGGAATTCCTGGCGGCGAGTGGCTCATTGATTTGATTGATAGGTTCTCATCGTCCCCACGCACGGTTTTGCAGGCTAAGCTGGCGGCTCACCTATCGAGCGGAGCCTGGCATGTCTGAGTTGATCCTGCACCATTACCCGACCTCACCCTTTGCAGAAAAAGCCAGGCTGCTGCTCGGTTTCAAGGGGTTGTCCTGGCACTCTGTACACATATCACCCGTCATGCCCAAACCCGACTTGACAGCCTTGACCGGCGGCTACCGGAAAACCCCGGTACTGCAAGTCGGCGCCGATATCTATTGCGACACTGCCCTGATCGCGCGTCGCCTTGAGCAGGAAACGTCCTCGCCGGCGCTGTTCCCGTTGGGCCAGGAAATGATCACGCAGACGTTCGCCACCTGGGCCGACAGCGTTGTGTTCGCCCATGCCGTCAGCCTGGTATTCCAGCCGGAGTCAGTGGCGGTGCGCTTTGGCAAATTGCCGCCGGAAGCGATCAAAGCGTTTATCGCTGACCGCGCCGCGTTGTTCAGTGGCGGCACGGCCAGCAAGCTCCCGGCCGAGCTGGCCAAGCACCAATGGCCGGCGATCATGGCGCGTCTGGAGTTCCAGCTGCAGCACGCGCCGGGAGACTTTCTGTTCGGTGAACCGTCGATTGCCGACTTTGCCTTGGCCCACCCGATGTGGTTCCTCAAAGCCACTCCCGTGACGGCTCCATTGGTGGATGCTTATCCGGCCGTCTTGGCTTGGCTGGCGCGGGTGCTGGGTTTTGGTCACGGCAGTGCGAGTCAAATGACGGCGGAGCAAGCATTGGCGATTGCCCGTAATGCCACGCCTGCGGCATTGCCGGATGACGAGTTCGAGGACTTGAATGGTTTCAAGGCGGGTCAGTCGGTAACGATTGCGGCCATTGATTACGGGGTTGATCCCGTTGCCGGTGAGCTGCTGTTCGCTGGCCGTGAAGAGCTGATCCTGCGCCGTACCGACGAGCGTGCTGGCACTGTTCACGTGCACTTCCCACGCATGGGCTTTCGCATTCAGGCGCAATAAATAAAAATATTTGCAAACAAAGGTGAGGTAAATCGCCCGCCCATCCGTGTAGTGTTTGAAACTGCGAGCTATTCGCATTAACAGCGTTTTCTACACGGGTTCTCACAGCATGAAGTCGACGGCGGGCGGTTGGGTAAAACAGTGGCTGGGAGCCTCGGTATTGGCGGCATCAGGCCTGGCGTTGCTGCCTCTGGCGATTGCGCAGGCGCAGGAGCAACAAAGCGCGCAGTTCAATTTTGCCCTGGCAGCCAAGCCGCTGCCCCAGGCGCTGAGCGATTTCAGCCGGGTCACCGGCATCAGTGTGATCTACACCGACGAAGCGCCCTATGGTCTCAATGCCCCGGCGATCAGCGGGCAGATGAGTGCCACCCAGGCCCTGCAACGGCTGCTCGGCAACTCAGGCTTTACCTTCCGCCAGATCGACGCCCGCACTCTGGCGCTTGAGCCTGTGCCCACCGATGGCGCAGTCAACCTGGGCGCCACCACCATCAGCGGCGCGAGCCAAGCCCAGGACACCACCAGCTATCAGCCACCGCCCACCAGCTCGGTGATGCGCTCCCACGGCCTGCTGCTGGAAACCCCGCAAACCGTCAACGTCGTGCCGGCCCAAGTGCTGCGTGACCAACAGCCGCGCAACCTGGATGACGCCCTGGGCAATATCAGTGGCATCACCCAGGCCAACACCCTCGGCAGCACCCAGGACGCGGTGATGCTGCGCGGTTTTGGTGACAACCGTAACGGCTCGATCATGAAGGACGGCATGCCCGTGGTGCAGGGCCGGGCGCTGAACGCCACCGCCGAGCGCGTCGAAGTGCTCAAAGGCCCGTCGTCTTTGCTGTATGGCATCCAGGACCCGGGCGGCGTGGTCAATATCGTCAGCAAGAAGCCCGAGCTGGTGCAGTCCACCTCGTTGACCGCGCGCGGCTCGACCTTTGGTGATGGCAAGAACGGCAGCGGCGGCAACCTCGACACCACCGGCCCGATTGGTGACAGCGGCCTGGCCTATCGCCTGATCGTCGACCACGAAGACGAAGATTACTGGCGCAACTTCGGCACCCACCGCGAAACGTTGGTGGCGCCGTCGCTGGCCTGGTACGGCGACACCACCAAAGTGGTGTTCGCCTATGAGCACCGCGAATTCCTCTCGCCGTTCGACCGTGGCACCGCCATCGACCCCAAGACCAACCACCCGTTGAACATCCCCGCGACCCGTCGGCTGGATGAGCCGTTCAACAATATGCAAGGCCGCTCCGACCTGTATCGCCTGGAAGTCGACCACGACTTGAACGACGACTGGAAAGCGCACTTCGGCTACAGCTGGAACCGCGAGACCTACGACGCCAGCCAGGTGCGCGTAGTCAAGGTCAACACCAACGGCACCCTGACCCGCAGCATGGACGGCACCCAGGGTGCGCTGACCACCGACCGCTTCGCCACCACCAGCCTGGAAGGCAAGGTCAATGTCGGCGGCATGCAGCACGACCTGGTGTTCGGGCTCGACGACGAGTACCGCAAGATCTACCGCGCCGACCTGATTCGCCAGGCGCCGCGTGGTGTCTTCAACTATAACGATCCGGTGTACGGCAACGAAGTCGCGGGCACCAAAGTCAGCGCGCCGGACAGTAACCAGACCGACCTGCTGCGCAGCGATTCGCTATTCTTCCAGGACGCCATCCACCTCAATGACCAGTGGATTCTGGTCGGCGGTGCGCGCTACCAGATGTACGACCAATACGCCGGCAAAGGCGTGCCGTTCACCGCCAACACCGATGGCAACGGCCAGAAGTGGGTGCCGCGTGCCGGCCTGGTGTATCGCTACACCGATCAATTGTCGTTCTATGGCAGCTACACCGAGTCGTTCAAACCCAACTCCACCATCGCGCCGTTGGCGAACAAAAGCGTATTGGATGGCAGCCTGGAACCGGAGCAGTCCAAAGCCTGGGAGCTGGGCACCAAACTCGACATACCGGGGCGTATAACCGCCAGTGCGGCGCTGTTCAATATCGAAAAACGCAACGTGCTGGTGCAGGTCGGCGACGGTTTGGCAGCGGTCTACAGCGTGGCGGGCAAAGTGCGTTCCCGTGGCCTTGAGCTGGACGCCAGCGGCCAGTTGACCGACAACTGGAGCCTGATCGGCAGTTACGCCTACACCGACGCCGAGGTCACCGAAGACCCGACGCTCAAAGGCAATCGCCTGCAAAACGTGGCAAAAAACACCGCTTCGTTGTCGGCCGTGTATGACTTCGGCAGCATCTTGGGTGGTGACCAGCTGCGTGTGGGCGCCGGCGCGCGTTACGTGGGCGAGCGGGCCGGGGACGCGGCCAACAGCTTCGAGCTGCCGAGCTACACCGTGGCCGATGCCTTCGCCAGCTACGACACCAAAATCGACGGGCAGAAGGTCAAGTTCCAGCTCAACGTGAAGAATCTGTTCGATCGCACTTACTACACCTCGTCGGTGAACACGCAGTTTGTGTCCATCGGCGATGCGCGGCAGGTGTCGGTTTCCAGCACCCTGCAGTTCTAAGACCCGCGCCCTGGTGTGGCTGAGGGAGCAAGTTCCCTCACCACAACAGGCCCGATCCCACAGCAGCCCCGCTCGCCACAACGGCAATGAGCTGGTAGCGTTGCCGCCACTGAAGGCTTTGCGGGAAAACGGTACTGATGCAGTTGGGTCGATGGATACACACCAGCGCGATGCTGGTGGGCTTGAGTTTGTTACTGGGCGGTTGCGCCACGCCTTCGAAGACGGCCACCGGGCACAGCCTCGACCAGTTGCTGGCCGACCCGGCGCTGCACGGCGCCTCGGTCTCGCTGATGGTGCGGGACGCCAACAGTGGCGCCACGCTGTATCAGCACAACCCGCGCACGCGGCTGGTGCCGGCTTCCAACCTCAAACTGCTGACCACGGCCGCGGCCATGGATGTGCTTGGGCCGCAGTACCGTTTCGCCACGCAACTGCTGAGCAACGGCATTCGCCAGGGCGACCGCTTGACCGGCAACCTGTACCTGCGCGGCCTGGGTGACCCGACCATTCAGTTCGCCGATTACCAGGCGTTGGCGGCGCAGTTGGCCAGCCAGGGCGTGCGTCAGGTGCAGGGCGACCTGGTGTTTGACGACACCTGGTTTGACGCCGAGCGGCTGGGCGTCGACTGGTCCCATGACGATGAAACCACCTACTACGGCGCACAGATTTCGGCGCTGACCGTGTCGCCCAATACCGATTTCGATGCTGGCAGCGTGCTGGTCACCGCCAAGGCGCCAGCGCGGGCCGGGCAGCCTGTGAGTGTCGACATCTTCCCGCCAACCAACTACCTGCAACTGAGCAACCGCGCGGTCAGCGGGCCGGGCAACACCTACGGGATCAACCGTCGCCATGGCACCAACCTGCTGCAGCTCAGTGGGGCCGTGGCGCCGGGGCGACAGAGCGAGCAGTTGGTGAGTGTCTGGGAGCCAACGCAACTGGTGGCCAACCTGTTCGAGCAAGCGCTGGCGCAGCAAGGCATCACAGTGCTTGGCCGTCGAGTGATGGGCGGTGCCAGCCCGGTTGCGGTGACGGTACTGGCCGAGCACAAGTCGGCGCCGTTGCAGGAATTGATTACGCCGCTGCTCAAACTTTCGAACAACAACATGTCCGAAGCCTTGCTCAAGGCGATGGGCCGCCAGACAGCCAACAGTGGCACGGCGGCGGCGGGTGCGGTGGCGGTGGCCGGGTTTCTCAAGCGCCAGGGGCTGGATACGGCGACATTGAGCCAGGTCGATGGTTCGGGGCTGTCGCGGCGTAACCTGGTGTCGTCGCAAAACCTCACCGACCTGCTGCTGGCCGCGAGTAAACAGCCGTGGTTCAACGCCTGGTACAACGCGCTGCCGATCGCCGGCAACACCGACCGCATGACCGGCGGCAGCCTGCGGTATCGCCTGCGCGGCACACCGGCCGAGAACAACCTGCATGCCAAGACCGGCTCCATGGGCGGCGTGTCGTCCTTGAGCGGTTACATCACCGATAGCAAGGGGCGCAAGCTGGTGTTCTCGATGCTGAGCAACAACTACGTGGTGGGCGGCGCGCAGGTCAAAGCCGTGGAAAACCGCGTGGCGCTGGCTTTGTCAGGCTGGGACGAGTGATTCAGGGCTGATAGCCCATGCGCCAACTCACTGCCCGAGTCGCCGCCAGCAAGTGCTGCGCCGCCGGGCCGTCTTCATCGGCATGGAACAGTGAGGTGGGGCCGACCACGGTCATCACCGCCGCGACGTGCCCGACCGCATTGAACACCGGCGCCGACAACGCATCCACGCCGGGCATCAGCAAACCATGCACAAAGTGCAGGCCACGGCTGCGGATCTGTTCGCAGGCGCTGGCGTAAGCCTCGTCGTCCGCCAGGGCATGGGCAGTCCCGGCCTGAATCTCGCGTTCGCGCAATTCCACGGTTTCCCGCGACGGTAAATAGGCGCTGAACACCAGCCCGGTGGACGAGCTGAGCAGTGGCAGCACCGAACCCAGCTGCGTCACCACGGTGACGGCGCGCACCGCCGGCTCGATCTGCACCACGGTCGCGCCCTGGTTGCCCCACACCGCCAAAAAGCAGGTTTCATTCAATTCATCGCGCAGCTCTGCCAGCGGCATCGCGCCGACTTTCAACACATCCATGCTGCCCAGCGCTGCCAAACCTACGCGCAAGGCCTCGCGACCCAAGCCGTAATGGTTGGTGGCGGCGTTCTGCTCGGCGAAGCCCGAGGCGATCAGTGCCTGCAAATAGCGGTGGACCTTGCTCGCCGGCATCTGCACATGGTCGGCCAGGCGCGACAGCGAAGTGGCCGGGGACAGCTCGGCCAGCGCCTTGAGGATATCGGTGCCCACTTCGGCCGAGCGGACTTTCTGTTTACCGGTGTCGCGGGGCTTTTCCATGGAAGGGCGAGAATCCGAGAGATGAATGGGCGTCTTTATAGCTTGACGGTCGATAGTGATCAAATTACGTTATGCGTAACTGGATTACGATAAAAACAACTTCCGCACAGAGGATGATCCATGAACCTCGAATACCTGTCGGGCTTCGGCAATGAATTCGCCAGCGAAGCCCTGCCCGGCGCGCTGCCCGTCGGCCAGAACTCCCCGCAAAAAGCCCCCTACGGCCTGTACACCGAATTGTTCTCCGGCACCGCCTTTACCATGGCGCGCAGCGAAGCCCGCCGCACTTGGCTGTACCGCATTCAGCCATCAGCCAACCACCCGGCGTTTATCAAGCTGGAACGGCAATTGGCCGGTGGGCCGTTGGGCGCGGTGACGCCGAATCGCTTGCGCTGGAACCCGCTGGATAGTCCAAGTGAGCCGACCGACTTTGTCGACGGCCTTGTAGGCATGGTCGCTAACTCCGGGTCGGAAAAACCCTCAGGCATCAGCATCTACAACTACCGCGCCAACCGTTCCATGGAGCGGGTGTTCTTCAACGCCGATGGCGAACTGTTGATCGTCCCCGAGCAGGGCCGTCTGCGTATCGCCACCGAATTGGGGGTGCTGAACGTTGAGCCACTGGAAATCGTGGTGCTGCCCCGTGGTTTGAAATTTCGCATCGAACTGTTGGATGCGCAGGCTCGCGGCTATGTCGCGGAAAACCATGGTGCGCCACTGCGCCTGCCAGACCTTGGGCCGATCGGCAGTAACGGCCTGGCTAACCCGCGTGACTTCCTCACGCCGGTTGCGCACTACGAAGACAGCAAAAAGCCGACCACGCTGGTGCAGAAATTCCTCGGCGAACTCTGGGCTTGCGAACTGGACCATTCGCCGTTGAACGTAGTCGCCTGGCACGGCAATAACGTGCCGTACAAGTACGACCTGCGCCGCTTCAACACCCTCGGCACGGTGAGTTTCGATCACCCGGACCCGTCGATTTTTACCGTATTAACCTCGCCCACCAGTGTGCACGGCTTGGCCAACCTCGACTTCGTGATCTTCCCGCCGCGCTGGATGGTGGCCGAGAACACCTTCCGTCCGCCGTGGTTCCATCGCAACCTGATGAACGAATACATGGGCCTGATCCAGGGCGCCTACGACGCCAAGGCCGAGGGTTTCCTGCCGGGTGGCGCGTCGCTGCACAGCTGCATGAGCGCCCATGGCCCGGACGGCGAGACCTGCACCAAAGCCATCAACGTGGACCTGGCGCCGCACAAGATCGATAACACCATGGCCTTCATGTTTGAGACCAGCCAGGTGCTGCGCCCGACACAGTTCGCCCTTGAGTGCCCACAACTGCAACCTTCCTACGACGCGTGCTGGGCCTCGCTGCCCGCCACCTTCAACCCGAACCGGAGATAACCGATGACTCAGCCAACCTTTACCCGCAGCTGGGTAGCCTCCGCCAACGGCCACCGCGATTTCCCCTTGCAGAACCTGCCGCTGGGCGTGTTCAGCATCAATGGCTCGGCGCCGCGCAGTGGCGTGGCGATTGGCGATTCGATTCTCGACCTGCACGCCGCGCTGGATGAGTTCGAAGGTGAAGCACGGCGTGCCGTTGAAGCCACTGCCGGTGGTCAACTGAACGCGTTTTTTGAACTCGGCCGTGGCCCGCGCGTAGCCTTGCGCGAGCGCCTGCTGGAGCTACTCGCCGAGGGCAGCAAGCTGCACACCCGTGAGGCGCAGGTGCTGCACCGCGCGGCTGATTGCCAGATGCATCTGCCGGCAAAAATCAGTGATTACACCGACTTTTATGTGGGCATCGAACACGCGCAAAACGTCGGCAAACTGTTCCGTCCCGACAACCCGTTGCTGCCCAACTACAAGTACGTGCCGATTGGCTATCACGGCCGCGCCTCGACCATTCGCCCCTCGGGCACGGACGTACGTCGGCCTAAAGGCCAGACGCTGCCGGCCGGCCACACCGAGCCCACCTTCGGCCCCTGCGCGCGCCTGGATTATGAGTTGGAACTGGGCATCTGGATCGGCCAGGGCAATGCCATGGGCGACTCGATTGCCATTGGCGACGCCGCCGAGCATATCGCCGGTTTCTGCCTGCTCAACGACTGGTCGGCGCGGGACATCCAGGCCTGGGAATACCAGCCGCTCGGCCCGTTCCTGTCGAAAAGCTTCATCACCAGCATCTCGCCGTGGGTGGTCACCGCCGAAGCCCTGGAGCCGTTTCGCAAAGCCCAGCCGGCGCGCCCCGAAGGTGACCCGCAGCCGCTGCCTTACCTGCTGGACACGCGTGACCAGGCCGCTGGCGGTTTCGACATCGAACTGGAAGTGCTGCTGACCACCGCCGCGATGCGCGAGCAAAACTTGCCGGAACACCGCCTGACCCTGAGCAACACCCAGCACATGTACTGGACCGTAGCGCAAATGGTTGCTCACCACAGCGTCAATGGCTGCCAGTTGCAGGCCGGTGACCTGTTTGGTTCGGGCACTTTGTCCGGGCCGCAGCCGGGGCAGTTCGGCAGCCTGCTGGAAATTACCGAAGGCGGTAAAAAGCCGATCGAACTGGCCTCCGGCGAGGTGCGCAAGTTCCTTGAAGATGGCGACGAAATCATCCTGCGCGCCCGTTGCAGCCGTGAGGGGTTTGCCTCCATCGGTTTCGGCGAATGCCGTGGCACTGTGATCGCAGCACGCTAAGAGGGCAGGGCGATGGAACTCTATACCTACTACCGCTCTACGGCGTCGTACCGGGTGCGTATCGCCCTGGCACTCAAGGGGCTGGACTTTACCGCCGTGCCGGTGAACCTGCTGGTCCCGCCGGGCGGTGCGAATCGCCAGCCGGCTTACCTGGCGATCAACCCGCAGGGCCGCGTGCCGGCGCTGCGTACCGATGAGGGTGAACTGTTGATTCAATCACCGGCAATCATTGAGTACCTGGAAGAGTGTTATCCACAGGCGCCGCTACTCTCCAAGGACTTGGCGACCCGCGCCCATGAACGCGCGGTGGCGTCGATCATTGGCTGCGATATACATCCGCTGCACAACTCCAGCACGCAAAACCTGCTGCGTAAATGGGGGCATGACGAGGCGCAAGTGCTCGAGTGGATCGGGCATTGGATCAGCCAGGGCCTGGGCGCGGTGGAGCAGTTGATTGGGGATGAAGGCTTTTGTTTTGGTGACCAGCCGGGGATGGCGGATGCGTTTCTGATCCCGCAGTTGTACGCGGCTGAGCGCTTCAAGGTGCCGTTGGGCGCGTACCCACGCATTGGACGCGTGGCGGCGCTGGCGGCGCAGCATCCGGCGTTTGTGCAAGCGCATCCGGCCAACCAACCCGACACACCCTAAATCAATGTGGGAGCTGGCTTGCCTGCGATAGCGGCCTATCAGTTGATCATTCGCTGGCTGACACACCGTCATCGCAGGCAAGCCAGCTCCCACAGTTTGATCCGCGTCATCCTTATAAAAATAACAGGTACCTTGCGATGCACAATCAGATTGCCAGCTTTCGCGCGGCACTCGACGCCCGTCCGGTGTCGCGCTACCAGTGGTTGATTCTCCTGTTGCTGGCGTTGCTGCTGGTAACCGACGGCTATGACGCCCAGGTGCTGGGCTACGTAGTGCCGGCATTGGCCAAGGATTGGGGGCTGGAAAAAGCCGCGTTCGGCCCGGTATTCAGCGCCAACCTGTTGGGCCTGACCCTGGGTTCGTTATTGGTAACGCCGCTGGCCGACCGCTTTGGTGTGCGCCGTATCCTGCTCGCCTGCGTGCTGATCTACGCGAGCCTCACCGTGCTGATGGTGTTCGCCAACTCCCTGACCACACTGATGGCCGCGCGGTTTATCTGCGGCATTGGCATGGGCGGCGCGATGCCCAGCGCCATGGCGTTGATGTCGGAATATTCCCCGCCGCGCATGCGTACCTTGATGGTGACCCTGGCCGCCTGCGGCTTCTCGTTCGGTGGCGCGGCGGGTGGGTTTGTAGCCGCAGGTTTTATCGAAGGCTACGGCTGGCAGGCGGTGTTTCTGGCAGGCGGGGTGACGCCGTTGCTGCTGTTCCCCTTCCTGGTGTGGTTGCTGCCGGAATCCTTGCCGCGTTTGCTGCGGGATGCGCCGCCGTATGCGCGACTGCAAAAGGTTACGGCGCGCATGCTGCCCGACTGGCAGCCGCCGCTGGCGAGCGAGGCAGAGAATCTTCAGGAGCAGGGCAGCAAACTCACGGTGGTGGAGCTGTTTCGCAACGGCTACGCGCGTCCGACCATACTGATTTGGGCCACTTTTTTTGTCAGCCTGATCCTGCTGTATTTCATGATCAGCTGGCTGCCGACGCTGTTGCTGGAAAGCGGCCTGACGTTGAAGCAAGCGAATCTTGTGACCTCGATGTTCCTGTTTGCCGGCACTTTGGGCGCCATCGGCATGGCCTGGTTTGCCGACCGCCTGAAAAGCAAAGTGCGGCTGCTATCCGGCGTGCTGGCGGCGGCTGCTGTGTGCACGATTTTGCTCGGGCTGAACCACGACAACCCGCGTTATCTGGTGGCCTGTGTGTTCGCGGCCGGGTTCTGCATTATTGGTGGGCAACTGACCCTCAACGCCTTCGCCAGCAACTTCTATCCGGCGCATGTGCGTGCTACCGGCACCGGCTGGGCGTTGGGCGTGGGGCGCTTTGGTTCAATCCTGGGGCCGTTGTTTGGCAGCATGTTGCTGGCGATGCATATTCCGGTGGAGCAGATTTTCTTCTTCTGTGCGATTCCGGCGGTGATTGCGGCGCTGCTGATCATTCAAGTGCGCTCGCCTGGCTCCAACGCGCCGCAGGGCCCGTTGCACAGCGAAACTCTCAAGGCGCCGGCCAATCATTGATTCAACGCAGATCAAATGTGGGAGCTGGCTTGCCTGCGATAGCATCACTTCGATAGGCCAGGTGTACCGAGTCGTCTGCATCGCAGGCAAGCCAGCTCCCACCCATCAGTGCACCACGGTGTTGGGTGGCAAATGCCCCAGCCGCTCGGTCAGGCGCAGGCGCTGGATCGGGTCTTCGCTGAGCAGCAGTGCGTGTTCGAGGTCAAAGCGCTCGGCGCTCGGGCAGTCCAGGCGCTGGTAAAGGCTGGCCCGCGCCAGGTAATCCGCAGCGCTGGCGTTGCCCAACTCCAGCACGCGCTCGGCATCAATCAGGGCCGACAGCGGGTGGTCATTGGCCAGGTGCAGTTGGCGCAGGTTACGTGACAGCCGTTGCAGTATCGCGCGCGGTTCGGCGGTGAGCAGGTGCTCGGCCTGCAACTTGAGGTTTGGCCCGTACTGGCGGTGCAACAGCTCGCGGCAGTCGTTGGGGTACAGGCGCCGGCCGCCGCAGGGGTCCAAGAGGTGGTCGGCACCGGGCACTCGCAGCAGGAAATGGCCCGGGAAATTAACCCCCACCATGGGGATATCCAGGCGCCGCGCCAGCTCCAGCGCGATCAGGCCCATGGCCAAGGGCTGGCCGCGTTTGCGCTGCAGTACCTTGTCGAGCAGCGCGGCGGCGGGGCGCAGCGGTGTGGAGTCATCCTGGGCAAACCCCAAGTCATTCATGCGCCGCAGCAACGGCTGGCCGAGCTCATCCGCTGGCAGCATGGGCATACCGACGCTGACCTGTTGTTGCAGCAAGGTCAGGTCTTGCAGGATCAGCACGGGTTGCACGCTCGGATCGTGTTCAGCCGCCATCCACAACGCGGCTTCAAACAGCGAAGGCGGTGAGCGGTCCAGGCAGGCGAAAAAGGCTTTGCGGGGATTCATTGCATTCTCCGGCGGATGCCCACGTTTTAGCCTTGCTGTGAATTTTCGTCCAGTAACTTAAGAAATGTCCTGCGTGCTTATGTCGTGATGCCTACGAAACCTGGCGGCTTATTCCAGCGTGATTCAGCAGTTTTCTACCGCAAGCCTATACTGGGGCCTCTACCAGAAGTGATTCGGGAGCCTGACGATGTTTGCGCTTATGCACAGCACCCGCCTTGAATCGCTGCACCTGAGCATCGACCCGGTCACCGGGTTGAAGGCCGTCATCGCCATCCACAACAGCCGCCTCGGCCCTGCCTTGGGCGGTTGCCGTTATCTTGCTTACCCCGACGATGAAAGTGCCGTAGCCGATGCCGCGCGCCTGGCCCAAGGCATGAGCTACAAAGCCGCCCTGGCCGGCTTGCCGGTGGGCGGTGGCACGGCGGTGATTATCCGCCCCGTGCACGTGGAAAGCCGCGCCGCGCTGTTTGAAGCGTTTGGCCGTTGCATTGAAAAACTCGACGGCCGTTTTGTGACCTCGATCGACAGCGGCACCAGCGTTGCCGACATGGACTGCATCGCCCAACACACCCGTTTTGTCACCAGCACCACGGCCGCCGGCGACCCGGCACCGCATGCCGCCATGGGCGTGTTCACCGGCATCCGCACCACTGCCATGGCGCGCCTGGGCAGCGATAACCTCGAAGGTTTGCGCGTCGCGATCCAGGGCCTGGGAAATGTCGGTTATGCCCTGGCCGAACAGCTGCACGCGGCGGGCGCCGAACTGTTGGTCAGCGACATCGATCACGGCAAGGTGCAATTGGCCATGGAGCAGCTCGGCGCACACCCCATCGCCAACGATGCGTTGCTCAGCACACCCTGTGACATCCTGGCGCCGTGCGGTGTGGGCGCGGTGTTCAACCGCCACACGGTCGGCCAATTGCGCTGCGCTGCCGTGGCGGGCTCCGCCAGCGCGCAACTGAGCAACCTGGACATCGCCGACCAGTTAGAGGGACGCGGCATCCTCTACGCCCCGGACTACGTGATCAACTCCGGCGGCCTGATCTACGTCGCCCTCAAACACGCCGGCACCGAGCTGCCAGGTATCACCGCGCACCTGTCAAATATCGGCACACGCCTCACCGAGATCTTTGCCCACGCCCAGGCCGAGAAACGCTCCCCTGCACGGGTGGCCGATGAACTGGCCGAGCGCCTGCTCTACAAATAATCCAGGCATTAAAAAGGCCCTGAATCAATGATTCAGGGCCTGTTCAATTCGGGCTTTACTCTGCCGCCGGGTTCAGCAACTCGGACAATGCATCCGGCTGGCTCTTGAACGCCTTGGCAAACACATCGCGATTCTTCGCCATGTAGATCCCGGCTTCCTCCACCTGCTGCTCGCTCAGGGACGGCACGGCTTTTTGCAACACTTCTGCCAGCAACTCAGCGAGTTCAAGCATCTTGTCATGACGATCAGCTTCGGCTTTATCCATGAACAAACGCTCCAGATCTCGGCTGCTGCGGTATACCACTTCGACGGCCATTCACCACCTCACATGCCTTCACGATAGTTGTCTTATGCGACTACTGTATTCATATACAGTAAAAAGGGTAAGCCAAACCACGGCGTTTGGGTAGCAGTTTTTTAATGTAGCCGGTAAATAGGGGTTTGCAGTGCCTCATGTCACCCCGCCATCATCTTATACCTGCCGCTGGCCTTTTTTCTGCATGCAGAACAACCGTCACGTCTAACCCGCAATATCCGGTCGAATCGACCTAAGGAAGCTTCATCGTGAAAATTAACTGGGCCGAAAAGCTGCGTCAGCAAGTCCATGGGCTGGCCGAGTCGCTGGGCAATCTGTTTGTCGAGACGTTCCACTACCTGGCGTTGTTCGCCATTGGTGCGGTGACGGCCTGGGCGGCGGTGATGGAGTTTCTGGGGATGCTGGAGACGGGGCACATCAAGATCGATGACATATTGCTGCTGTTCATCTACCTTGAATTGGGCGCAATGGTCGGGATTTATTTCAAGACCAACCACATGCCCGTGCGCTTCCTGATCTACGTGGCAATCACCGCGCTGACGCGCCTGCTGATCTCCAACGTGTCGCACCACAACCCGCCGGACATCGGCATCATCTACCTGTGTGGCGGCATTCTATTGCTGGCGTTCTCGATTCTGGTGGTGCGCTACGCCTCGTCGGCGTTCCCGTCGGTGAAGGTCGAAGGCCCGCGTCGCAAGGGCGAGGCGAGCCTGGAAACCGAGAAAGGCGAGCTTTAAAGCCCGACGCTGAAGGGCAGGGTGCGGGCGGGCGGCGGCTGCAATAATTTGTGGCTGTCGCCATCCGTCATCACCGCCAGAATCTCCATGGCGCTGTGACCCTGCTCGATGGCGATGCCGAACTGAATGCTTTGCACCAGGCGCTTGAGCCGCTCTGGGTCGTTGCGTTGTTCGGCGCTGATCATGCGTTTGGCCACCACGCCCGTCTCGTCCGAGAGGGTGAGCATGATGCTGCCGTCGAGCCGTTGGATGCTCAGGTTGACGCGGTAGGTGGGCGTGAAGGTGTCAGTGATGATCTGAAAAGGATTGTCCATGGTGCGTTACCGCCTGATAAGAACATGCAGTCATTGACGACCGGTGTCTGGTTTAGTTCGCGTTGCCTGACCACCGGCCACTCCGTCGCTGAGGTTTCACAAGGTCCGTTTGCCTCGGTAGCTGTAGAGCAAGGGGCGTGCCGTATAGCGACTTGCCTGACTGCGCCTGACCCCTGTGGGAGCGGGCTTGCCCGCGATTGCGGTGTATCAGCTAAATAATTTCTGACTGACAGACCGTTATCGCGGGCAAGCCCGCTCCCACAGGGGGTGTGGGTTGTGTTCGATTTCAGGGCAAAACCGAAAAAACGATCGCAGACAGCGCAATCAACCCGATCAGCACCACAAACACATTCGACACCTGACCCGAATACTGGCGCAGAGATGGCACGCGGCGGATCGCGTACATTGGCATCAGGAACAACAGGCACGCGATGATCGGCCCGCCCAGGGTTTCGATCATGCCCAGGATGCTCGGGTTGAAGGTCGCCACGGCCCAGCAGGTCAGGACCATGAACAGTGCGGTGCAGCGTTCCAGCCCTTTGGACGACATCGAGCGGTTGCGCCCACGCAGGGATTTGACGATCAAACCCTGGAAGCCTTCGCTGGCGCCGATGTAGTGGCCGAGAAAGGACTTGGTGATGGCCACCAGCGCGATCAACGGCGCGGCGTAAGCAATCACTGGCGTCTGGAAGTGGTTGGCGAGGTACGACAGGATCGAAATGTTCTGCGCCTTGGCGGCCGCCAGGTCAGCCGGCGACAGGGCCAGTACGCAGCTGAAGCAGAAGAACATCACCGTCAGCACCATCATGCCGTGGGCGGTGGCGAGGATGCCGCTGCTTTTGCGTTCGGCTTGTGGGCCGTAGACGCGCTTCTGGTCAACGGCAAAGGCGGAAATGATCGGCGAATGGTTGAAGGAGAACACCATCACCGGGATCGCCAGCCACAGGGTCTTGAAGAACAGCGGCAACGGCATGCCTTCGCTGGCGGAAGCGAAGAACGCGCCGTTCCAGTTGGGGATCAGGCTCACGGCCAGCAACAGCAGGGCGGCGACGAAGGGGTAAACCAGCACGCTCATGGCTTTGACGATCACGCCCTGGCCGCAGCGCACAATGGCCATCAGGCCGAGGATCAACACCAGCGACAGAATCGCCCGAGGCGGCGGGGCCATGTGCAGTTGGTGTTCCATGAAGCTGCTGAGGGTGTTGGTCAGCGCCACGCTGTACACCAGCAGGATCGGGAAAATCGCGAAAAAGTACAGCAGCGTGATCAACTTGCCCGCGCCCACGCCGAAGTGTTCTTCGACCACTTCGGTGATATCACCGGATTTGCCCGACAGCACAAAGCGCGTCAGCCCACGGTGAGCGAAGAACGTCATGGGGAAGGCCAGCAACGCCAGCACGATCAGCGGCCAGAAACCGCCAACGCCGGCGTTGATCGGCAGGAACAGGGTGCCCGCGCCAATGGCCGTGCCGTAGAGGCCGAGCATCCAGGTGGTGTCGTGTTTGGTCCAGCCGGTGGTTACGGTGTTATCTAAAACGTTATCTACAGCAACAGCAGGGTTTTCAGCGGCAGGTGTACGTACATCAGTCATCGATATTGCCTCGTTATTATTTTTGCGCGGGCTCACGTAGGGGGCGGGTAGAAGTGCTCCGATCAGCACTCCACCCAGCTGACCGCCAGGCCGCCCCGTGAAGTTTCTTTGTATTTGTCATGCATATCGGCGCCGGTATCGCGCATGGTGCGGATGACCCGGTCCAGGGAAATAAAGTGTTTGCCGTCACCGCGCAGGGCCATTTGCGTGGCGTTGATCGCCTTGACCGCCGCGATGGCGTTGCGCTCGATGCACGGCACTTGCACCAGGCCGCCGACCGGGTCGCAGGTCAGGCCGAGGTTGTGTTCCAGGCCGATTTCGGCAGCGTTTTCCAATTGCTCCGGTGTGGCGCCAAGGATGTCGGCCAAGCCGGCAGCGGCCATGGCGCAGGCCGAGCCGACTTCGCCCTGGCAGCCGACTTCGGCACCGGAGATCGAGGCGTTCTTCTTGCAGAGAATGCCCACGGCAGCGGCTGCCAGGAAGAAATTGACCACATCGTCATCCGACGCATCGGCGTTGAACTTCATGTAGTAATGCAGCACGGCCGGGATGATCCCTGCTGCGCCATTGGTCGGCGCGGTGACCATGCGCCCACCGGCGGCGTTTTCTTCGTTGACGGCGAGGGCGAACAGGTTGACCCATTCCATGGCCGACAAGGTGGAAGTGATCACGTTGGGTTTGCCGATTTCCAACAGGCTGCGGTGCAATTTCGCCGCCCGGCGCGGCACGTCCAGGCCGCCTGGCAAGATGCCTTCATCGCGCAGGCCTTGCTCCACGCACTCGCGCATCACCGACCAGATATGCAGCAGGCCACTGCGGATTTCGTCATCGCTGCGCCACGCGCGTTCATTGGCCATCATCAGCTCGGAAACCCGCAGGCCGTGCTTGTTGCACAAGGCCAGCAGTTCGACGGCGCTGGAAAAGTCGTAGGGCAATTCAACATCGCTGGTAGGCGCGATGCCCGAGGCGGCTTCAGCCGCTTCGATGATGAAACCGCCGCCTACCGAATAATAGGTTTGTTCGCTCAGCAGGCCGTTTTCGCCATAGGCGTGCAGGGACATGGCGTTGGGATGGTAGGGCAGGCTCTCGTCGAGCAGCAGGAGGTCGGTGTGCCAGTTGAAGGCAATGTCCTGCGAGCCTGCGAGCAGCAATCGGCCGGATTCGCGCAATTGCTGAATACGCGCATTAATCGAGGTGGGGTCGACCTTGTCTGGCCATTCGCCCATCAGCCCCATCACGGTGGCGCGGTCGGTGGCATGGCCCACGCCAGTGGCGGACAGCGAACCGTACAGGCGCACTTCGATACGTCGCGTTTCACTGAGCAAATGCTGGTCGGTCAGGGCTTGGGCGAAGGTCGCCGCTGCGCGCATCGGGCCGACGGTATGGGAGCTGGACGGGCCGATGCCCACTTTGAATAGATCGAAAACACTGATAGCCATGCTAAAGCCTTACAAGCAATGGAGTAGAAATCGCTGCCATGTTTTGTAGAGCAGGCGGAATTGGCGCGATACTGAGCCTCTGGATCGGCACTGACCAACGAATTATCCTAAGACACCCTTTAGCAGGACTAAACGCTATGACTCGCCCTCTTCATGGCCAGACCTATGTCTGGTTGCACGTGTTTTCTTGCGCCGCGCGGCATTTGTCGTTCACCCGCTGCGCCGAAGAACTGCACATCACGCCGGGGGCGGTGAGCCAGCAAATTCGCCAGTTGGAAGAGCGCCTGGGCTTTCGGCTGTTTCATCGGCGCGCCCGTGGCGTGGAGTTGAGTGCCGAAGGGCAGAGGCTGGCGGCGACGGTGGGCGAGGCTTACGGCAGCATCGATGCGGAGTTGCAGCGGCTGGATGCGGGGATGATCAGCGGTACGTTGCGATTGCGTTCAATCCCGTCGTTTCTCGGCAAATGGCTGACCCCACGTTTGCCGCGTCTGCAGCAGCGCTTCCCGGATATCCAACTGCGCATGGTCGCCGAAGACAGCAGCATCGCCCTGCACGAGGGCGACTTCGACCTGGCCATCGACTTGAACGACGGCAGCTACCCCGGCCTGTTATCCACAGCCCTGCTCGATGAACAGATCTTTCCGGTGTGCGCGCCGAGCCTGCTGCGCGGGAGGCCGCCGCTGCATGGCCCGGCGGACCTGGTGCATTTCCCGCTGTTGCACGACATCACCGCGTGGCGTGGGAGTTATGAATACGCCGAGTGGGAGTTTTACCTGAATGCTATCGGCTACCACGACGCCGACGTGCGGCGCGGCCACACCTTCAACCGCAACCACCTGACCATCGAGGCGGCTATCGCGGGTATGGGCGTGGCGATTGCGCGGCGTACCTTGCTCAACGATGAGCTGGAGCGCGGCACCTTGATCGTGCCCTTTGGCCTGGCTGTGCCCAACCACAAACGTTATGTGCTGCTGTATGCACCGGGCGCGTTGAGCCACCCGGGCGTGCGTGCGGTGCATGACTGGCTGGTAGAGGAAGCAGGGATTTTTCGCGGATTGCACCCGTTGGGAGAGGGGCAATTGTAAGGTTCGCTGAGCGTAAGAAGATGTAACCAACTCCCCACCCTAACAGCGTTTTTGCTCGTCGTCAGGGTTAATTTGTAATGTGGGATTTATCTTTGCAAAGGGGTTGAAATGTTCTTCTGACTGCTCAATTGTGTAATCAAGAGGTCATGGTTTCACCACCCCGGTGTCGCAGTTGTGACCTCTCGCGAGCTAGCTGAAATAAGGGAAGAACTATGCAAATCCAAGTCAATAGCGATAACCATATTGAAAGCAGCATCCGACTGGAGGAGTGGGTACGTACTACCATTGAGAGCACGCTCGAACGTTATGAGGAAGACCTGACCCGCGTTGAGGTCTATCTGAAAGATGAAAACGGCGATAAGCCCGGCCCCCACGATCTGAGTTGCCGTCTGGAAGCACGGCCAAAGGGCCATCAACCACTGTCGGTCCTGCATAAGGCCGATACGCTGGAACAGGCGATCGATGGCGCCGCCACCAAGCTTGAGCATGCGCTGGAACATCTGTACGGCAAACTGCGCGGCAAACCACGCGCCGCAGGGCAGAGCCTGCCTGATACCAAGGCTGACGAGGCCGAGCTGGAAGAGGAATTTCTGGAAAACGAACAGGCTGCGCTTAACAGCTGATAGCTGAATGTTTTTTCAACCCCAATAAACGGGCCTGCATCTGCAGGCCCGTTTTCGTTTAGCGGCGCTGCTGGAAGAAGTACCGGCTCAAGCCTGCCAATCCGCAAGCACCGAGGCCGGCAAAGAGCATGGCCCAGCCGGCGCCATGGCGCAGCGCGGCCTGGGCTTGCGCAGGTTCCAGTCCTGCTATATCCAGCTTGCCTGCTGCAATGTTCTGGCTGATGGTGGGCCAATCCAACGCCGTGGTGGCAGGCAGCAGGCTGGAAAGGTGATGGCCGATGCCCAGCAGCAGCACCAGCCCCATCAAGGCGATGTTCAGCGCCAGCGTGATCAGCCGCGCGCTGAGGTCGATACCCGAGGCCATGCCTGCGCGGTCGGCCGAGACGGCGCCGGTGGTGGTGTTGGTGGTAGGTGAGTTGGTCAGCGCCAGTCCCACGCCTGCTAACACACAGCTCAACAGCACTAAGACGATACTCGGTTGCTGCGCCGCATTGACTGCCGCCATGGTGATAAACCCTGCGCCCATCAAACCCAGGCCCAGCGGGATAATACGTTCGGCGCCGAAGCGCAGGGCCAGGCGTTCAGCCAGCGGCGGCACCAGCAAGGTCGGCAGCGTGTAGGCCAGCAAGGCCGCGCCGGTGGTCAGCGTGTCGTAGCCCAGGCCGGCCTGGAAGTAGAGCGGCAGGTAGATCATGAAGGGCCAGAAACTGAAATTCATGCCGATCGACCCCATCAGCGCGCCGTTGAAGCGCGGGATGCGCAACACCGAAAAATCGAATATCGGGTGCGCGCTGCGTCGCTCAACCACGATGAACAGCAGCAGCCCGACCAGCGACAAACCGGCCCAGCCAAGCATCGCCGGGCTGCCGAAGCCGTTTTCGCTGCCCTGAGTAATGAAATACACCAGGGCGAACACCGACAGCGTCAAGGTCAGCATGCCGGCGATATCCAGCCGATGGCCGGCCGGGTCGCGGGATTCCTGCACACTGATGCGCAGCAGCAGCAAGGTCAGCAGCGTGAGCGGCACATGCACCAGGAACACCCAGCGCCAGTCCGCGACCGCCAGAATCAGTGCGCCGACCATTGGCCCGAAGCCCAGGCCCACGCCTGCGATCACGCCCCATATCGCGAAGGCCCGCGCGCGTGCCGCCGGTTCGCGGAACTGGTGCGACAGAATGGCGAACTGGCAGATCATCATCGCCCCGGCGCCTATGCCTTGCACGAAACGCGCGGCGATCAGTGTGGAAGCCTCATTGGCCAGCCCGCAGGCCAGCGAAGCCAATCCAAACAGCCACAGGCACAACACCAGCATGCGCCGCCGTCCAAAGCGGTCGGCCAGGGTGCCGGCGGCCATCAAGACGCTGGTGCAGGCCAGGGTGTAGGCGTTCATGATCCATTGCGCATCCTGAAAACCGGTGCCCAACTGCTGTTCCAGGGTTGGCAGGATGACCGGCACACTGGAGATCTCCAGGCCGAACATCAATGCCACAAGGCACACGGCGGTGAGTGCCAGGCCATCTCTGGCGGTGCGCGGGGCACTGACGGCGGATACGGCGGCGGCGGGCGGCATGGGATATTCCTTTTGCTTGGGGGAGAGCGCTATTCTCGCGGGAGCAGAATTCTTTATTCGTGATAAGTTTTCCTTTGATAAGGGAATCAAGGGCGACAATTAAGCATGGCCACTCCGCGTTTTGATGGTGTTGAGCTCTTTCTGCAAGTCGTCGAGAGCGGCAACCTGACCGAGGCTGCCGAACGACTGAACCTCACGCGCTCCGCCGTGGGTAAAGGCCTGGCGCGCCTCGAAGCCCGCTTGGGCACCCGACTGTTGCAGCGCTCCACCCGCCGCCAGCGTCTGACTGAGGATGGGCAGGCGTACTACGAACATTGTTTGCGTGCGCTGGCAGAGCTGGAAGCTGCCGAATCGGTGTTGGAGAGCGGCCGGCAACAGCCACGCGGGCGTTTAAGGGCGAGCTTGCCTTTGGCTTTCGGTCATCATTACGCGGCGCCAGCGTTGTGGGGGTTGATGGATCGTTACCCGGCGTTGGAGATCGAGATTTCGTTTTCTGACCGGCTGATCGATCTCGCACAGGAAGGCTTCGACGTGGCCGTGCGCATTGGTCCGCTGCCGGACACTGACCGCCTGAGTGCGCGTCGCCTGGGCGAACAGTCTGTTGGGCTGGCAGCTTCACCGGCCTATTTGCAGCGGGTCGGGCCAATCAACGCTATCGACGACCTCGCCGCCCACCGAGGCATTGCCTACCGTTGCAATACCTCGCAGCGCCCCGGTGTGCCTTCGCTGTTGATGCTCGACGACCTCCAGGCCGTGGCCGATGCCGCGATTGCGGGCGTGGGCCTGGCCTGGTTGCCGAGCTGGTTGATTGCGCATTACGTGCTGCGCGGGCAACTGGAAGCGGTACTGCCAAGCCACCGCGACCAGCCTGCGCCAATCCACGTGATCTGGCCGACGGCCGCACACATGCCAGCCAAGACGCGCTGCGCCATCGACGCCTTGGTGGCCGGCACCCCGAGTTGCCTGGCAGGCAGTTAGAGTCGGCCAATGCAGATCTAAACGACAATGCCGATCCCCTGTGGGAGCTGTCGAGCTTTAGCGAGGCTGCGAAAGCGGTGGGGCAGGCAACTTATGTGTCGCCCGTGCCGCCGCCTTCGCAGCCTCGCTGAGGCTCAACAGCTCCCACATTGGATCTTTGTCGCTGGCGGGATTTGTGTATGACGCGATGGCCCTACGAACTGAGATCTAACCAACACAGCCGATCCCCTGTGGGAGCTGTCGAGCCTCAGCGAGGCTGCGAAAGCGGTGGGTCAGGCAACTTATGTGTCGCCAGTGCCGCCGCCTTCGCAGCCTCGCTGAGGCTCAACAGCTCCCACATTGGATCTTTGTCGCTGGCGGGATTTGTGTATGACGCGATGGCCCTACGAACTGAGATCTAACCAACACAGCCGATCCCCTG